>CAYTDU010000409.1:0-5325 GCA_964436395.1 uncultured Gemmatimonadaceae bacterium
CACCCGGTCCCACCCGAACACCAGCACCGCCAGGAACCCCGACTCCAGGAAGAAAGCGAAGATCCCTTCGGCCGCGAGCGCGCTGCCAAAGATGTCGCCGACAAATCTGGAATACGCCGCCCAGTTGGTGCCGAACTGGAATTCCATGACTATTCCCGTCGCAACTCCGAGCGCGAATATCAGTCCGAAAACCTTGACCCAGAACCGTGTCATCTGGTGATACAGTTCTTTCCCGGTCTTCATATACATCCCTTCCATCACCACCAAGAGCAAACCCAGGCCAATGCTCATGGGAGGAAAGATGTAGTGGAAGGCGATGGTTGAAGCGAACTGGATCCGCGAGAGGATTTCAACGTCCATTCAGCACCTCCGGGCGTGCTCATGATCGGATTGTCTTGGGATTACTTCAGAACCTATGGGAATGTACAAGATGTTTCCAGCGAAGAGCTACAGGGATCCTGTTAGCTCACTCTGCAATCAGTGGGGCGAACTACCCGTGAACGTGCTCGCCGATCCGCCTGATCCGCTCCATCTCCTCGCCGCTCAACGGTCCTGCATCTAGTGCGAGCAGCCCCTCGTCCATTTCCTGTTCCGTCCTCGGACCAGCAAGGCACACATCAACCGCCGGGTGCGAAAGAACGAACCTGTAGCATTCAGCGGCGGTGAGTGGTTTCTCACCGGGAGGCATCTTGTTCGCTTTGAGTAGCTTGCCCCAACGTGTGGCTGTATATGTAGTGATTCCAGGTCGGTTCTTGAACAGTCCTTTGAACACCTCGTCTTCGGCTCCACGGTGTGCGGCGCTGTAACGAATTTGGAGCACATCTATCGGCGAATCTGGTTGATGTGCCAGCATACCATGGAACTTTCTGTTGTGCCCCGTAACACCGAGGAAGCTGATCTTTCCCTCATCCTTCAGCCTAGCTGTCGCATCGAGTACGCGTTTCGCAGGCATCCGATTGAACCAACCTAGTAACAGAATGTCTACGTGATCGATTGCCAATTCACGCAGTGCTTTCTCAACTGATCCTCGCAGCCAAAAGCCGATGTGGTCGTACGTTTGAACTGCAATAACGATGCTTTGCCTGTCACGCACACTCAACGAGCGCAACGCGGCACCCATTCCCGGTTTTCGAGTCTCCCAGTAGAAGTAGTTGATGCCGTACTCAGCTATAGCTTTCTCGACAGCACCGGCTGGGATCTTGTAACCGCCTGCCAGCCCGATTCTGCTGACCTCGAGGCCTGTGCGGCCCAATACTCTCCGCGCTCTAAGATCTGAATCGACTTGTTCCATGGTTGCCTCGGTCACGTTCGTCTTTCAGGCGTGAGGATCGTGTCTCGCGCTACCGCCGCGAGGTCCGGGTGATCGAGTGTGTAGTGCAGGCCCCGGCTTTCCTTTCGAGCTGTGGCAGATCGTATTATCAACTCCGCTACGACCGCGAGGTTGCGTAGCTCGATCAGGTTGTTGGTGAGTCTGAACTGCGAGTAGTAGTCGAAGATCTCTCTGCGCAGATTGTCGACGCGGTGCTTTGCCCGCTCGAGCCGTTTGTCGGTCCTGACGATGCCCACGTAGTCCCACATGGCGCGTCGCAGTTCATCCCAGTTGTGCGACACGACGACTTCCTCGTCTGAATCGGTAACCCGGCTTTCATCCCACTCGGGAATTGGCGGCGGCGTCTCGATCGCGTGCAGCCGGTCGGAAATGTGCTCGGCTGCTGAGGCGCCGAAGACCAGGCATTCCAAAATCGAATTGCTGGCCAGACGATTCGCACCATGCAAACCAGTGTGGGCAGTCTCGCCGACCGCGTAGAGACCGTCGAGATCGGTACGGCCGAACCGATCGGTCACGATGCCACCGCATGTGTAGTGCGCCGCCGGTACCACGGGCAACGGTCCGGCTGTCATGTCGAATCCGAACTCCAGGCACTTGGCAACAATCGTTGGGAATCTCACCTTCACGAATTCGGCGGGCTTGTGCGAGATATCCAAGTGAACGAAATCGAGCCCGAGTCTCTTCATCTCGCTATCGATTGCGTGAGCCACGATGTCACGAGGCGCCAACTCCCCGCGCTCGTCGAATCGCTTCATGAATTCTCCGTGGCCGGGCAGCAACAACTTGCCTCCCTCCCCACGGACGGCCTCGCTGATCAAGAACGATCTTGCCTCGGGATGGTAGAGACAGGTCGGGTGGAACTGCACGAATTCCATATTCGCCACGCTGCAGCCAGCGCGCCAAGCCATGGCGACCCCGTCGCCGGTAGATACGTCAGGGTTGCTAGTGTACAGGTAGACCTTTGAGGCCCCCCCAGTGGCCAGTACAGTCGCACGTGCGGAAATGGTTATGACTCTGTCCGCATCTCGATCCAGCACGTATGCGCCCACGCATCGGTCCTCTTCCTGTCCCACCCTATGACCGGTTATGAGATCGACCGCAATGTGGTTCTCGAAGACATGAATGTTCTGATGGTTGCGAACGTGCTGCTGAAGCGTGGTTGAGCTTGCCCGGCCAGTCGCGTCATCAGCGTGAATGATCCTTCTGTGGCTGTGCCCACCTTCACGCGTCAAGTGATACTGAATTTCCTCAGAGGAGAGTGACTCCCGAGTAAACGGAACTCCGAGGTCGATCAACCAGCGAATGCAATCAGGACCACGCTCCACGGCGTAACGAACGATTTCCTCATTGCACAACCCACCGCCCGCTTTGATGGTGTCGTTGACATGCTCCTCGACAGAGTCTCGCGAGTCGAGCACGGCCGCGATTCCGCCTTGTGCATACAGGCTGGAGCCCTCGGTGAGTGAGACTTTTGAAAGCACCGCAACGCGCGCGTGGTCGGCCAATCGCAGGGCAACGCTGAGTCCGGCGATGCCCGCTCCGATAACCACTACATCATATTCGGTGTTTCGGTTCATCAACCGCCCTCCAGCATCGAAGCGATACCTACTGAGTGAACGGAAGCGAGTAGGGCAGATCCCTCAGGTGCTGAGTCGCCCGGTACTTAGACGAAAAATCTGCAAATGCTCGCTTGATCGCCTCCTCATCCAGATCCGTCGTAATCGCGGCATCAGCCGTCGGGACCTCATGCTCCCAAGCATAGAGCAACAAGTCCAGCTTGTCGAACGGTATCCGGAAGAAGAACTCCTGGTCGGACACGGGAAGACTGAATGTGTCGGGGCTCGGCGTGCGTCTCCTGATATCCTCTGTTACATCCAAGTGTTCGGCGATCTGATAGATCTGGTCCTTATATAGGTGCGAAAGAGGCTCGAGGTCTGTGCCACCGTCTCCAAACTTGCAGAAGTCTCCCAACAGAAATTCGGTTCGGTTGGTAGTGCCCGCCACGACCATGCTCCGTGTCTCCGCTTCGAAATAGAGACGCACCATGCGCGACCGGATCTTGATATTCGCGAACGATGTCAGAGCGCGGAACGCACTAGGGTCCAGCCGTTTCTTCTTGATCGTGCCGTCTGGAAGTTCAACACAGAGGGTGTAGAAGTTTAGTGCACTGCGTTCCAAAAGATCGGTCGGCAGCCTGATGTTGTATTTGCATTCAGGGGTGTACTCCGGGATCAGGCTAGCGATGAACTCGTCACGTTGTTTGTACGATCCTACTGCGTCCACCGCATCGGTAAGATCGACCTCCTTGACTTCTATGCCGAGTTTCTGTGCATGGGCCGCAGCATAGGAACTGCTCACCGGGTTAGACTCTTTCTCAGGCATGATGAGACCCAGCACGTTCTCCTTGCCCATTGCCTGCACTGCCAACGAAGCCATTACTGCCGAATCGATGCCGCCGGACAGGCCGACTACAACGCCACGTCGTCGAAAAGTGTTTCTGGCGTGCTCCACCACGAAATCCGCGATCTTCGCGGTTTCCACGGCAGGTTCGATCTTCAACACATCCTTGCTGAATACCATTTGGAGTCCTCTCTAAATTGACCTGCCTCGTAGCTCACCGTTGCGGCACCATCGGCTGTGTCCAGGCGTATTCCGGAGCCTCTTCGCCCGCGGCGGGATTGGCTTGCTCACGGCTGGAAATCACTCGCGCGCGAACATAGATCTCGTCACCATGATATGCATAGACTGCCGTCGTCTCGCTTGTTTCGTGGAGGATGATCCCCGGCGTTCCGGGAATACCGTGGCGCAAACGCGTTCCGATAAACTGGGTGGTGTATGTGACCCCTCTTTCTTTGGCGACCTTCACCACGTATTCCTCGGGGCCACGCTGAACATCCCTTAATTCCACGCCGGTGGACGCATAGAAATCCCCAGACCGTATGGCGTCCAAAACAGCCGTCGTACTGAGGGTGTCAGCGCGCACCATGATCCAACCGCGTCCCGGGTTGGACTTGTGTGGTGCAATATCGAAGTAGTCGTGAGTGTCGTCGTTTGCGATGCCGTACAACGGACCGAGGTCGAGTTGGGTCAGGCGAATCGAGTTCGCTATGTCCCATACTTCATCCATGCCCGGGTGAGTCGAATCACCGTAGTTGTTGCACCCGGTGCTTCCGTTGTACAACTCGAATAGGTGTGTCCCGTGCATGAGAGCGAGTTGCTCAGGGTTGAGCGCCCAATGCCAATTGGTATGGTTGATGTGCACGAGCATGTTTCTGGCGGCTGAATCTCCCTGCTGCTGCACCGCGGCGAGGTTGTGCTCCACAGTCGACATTATGTCTTCGCCGCCCTGAGGGGCGATAAACCCCGCCGGGTTAAGAACGTTGAAGTGGAGAGGTTTCCCTTCGCTTTGGTCGCTGATTTCCTCTCCCTCGATCAGGAGGAACTTCCCAGGTTCTTCGAAATGCGCGCGCAGATCGTCGAGTGTTTTCAGGCGCATCTGTGAAATGCCGCCGCTGTCGCGAGTCACCACCCAATCGTTTCCGAACGCCTCGCGGAGCTCGTTCATCCGTGCATTCGACAGGCGGCCTCCCTCTGCGATTGTGAACCAGCGTTCGCCGCGTAGTAACACATCATGGTCCGTGATTGCCAACCAATCGTACCCGTTCTCCTTGTACCAAGCCACAACCATCTCTGGTGCAGCATCGCCGTCGCTCCAGAGAGAATGAGTGTGTGTGTTTCCTCGATACCACGTCCCGCCCGAGTTGCACCCACAGAAAAAGATTAGGGATAGCGTCGCGGCTGCGACAACCGCGCGATGCATGCGATGGACCAATGTCATGCCCGAATACTCCTGTTTATGCGAGGGGCTCAAACCGAGCTGTGAAATGACGGAGGAACGGTGCAGAGTACGTCATCCTCAAGCCCTTTAGCTCGTGCCGGCGCTGAACCACTTCGTTTATCACCTCAGCCGAATAATCGACATGGCTCTGTGTGTA
>CAYTDU010000410.1:0-5303 GCA_964436395.1 uncultured Gemmatimonadaceae bacterium
CGAAAGCCTCTACTAAAGTAAAGGGATTTTGGGTGGGGGTTTGCCCAGAAAAACCCGAGAATGTCAGAATGACGTGGCGAAGTGTGCAAGAGAATGCCGCGTCGTGCCAGGCAAATCGGCACGGCGGACCATAGCGCTACATGGATTCTTCCGCCTGCATCTGCTTGGCCACCTTCTCGGCCTCGGCAATCAGCGCGTGGAGCGCTCTGCCCCACGCGCGGGCGTTGCTGATCGACATGCGACCGCCTTGGCCGGCGTAGGCGGAGCCGTCGAAAAAGACCTCGATTTTCGGTGTGCGGCGGCTTGCGTCCGGCGGGGAGATGTCGGCGCGAATCCGCATCATCGAGAGGAGTTCGCCACCGGATAGTGGTTGAATGGACAGCGAGACGGTGCCCTCGTGCTCCTCACGTTGAATCGTGCCCATGATAGTGCTCTCCGTTCATGGGGCGATCATGCTGCGTTGTCTTTTTCCGCACGATTCAGGATACGCCACACAATCGCGCTGGTGAATGCCGCCCCTCGCCGCGTCGTGTGGCCCTGGCCGTTGAGCCAGTCGGCCATCTTCTGGAAACTCTTGCCCTCCTGCTGCATCCGTTGAAGCGTGGGCACCAAGAAGGCGTATTCTTCGCGGGCCTTTTCCGTTCGTCTCGTTGCTGCCGCCTTCGTTGCCTTTGCCCAGCCACGCAGGTGCTCACGGCCGTCCCAATGGCCGGGGCGAGCGGAACCGAGTTTCGCGCCGCGTGCCTTGGCTGCCTGCAAGGCGTCTTTCGTGCGGTTGCTGATTTGAGTCGCCTCGTGCTCGGCCATTGCGGCCAAGAGATGGATCGTCAATTTGTTGGCGTCCGGATTGTCGCAGGCGACGAACTCGACACCGCTCTCCATCAGACCTGACGTGAAGTGGACGTTGCGTGCAAGCCGATCAAGCTTAGCGATCACCAGTGTGGCGGCCGAGAGCCGGGTATGCCCGATGGCCTCGACCAGATTGGGACGATCGGATGTCTTGCCGGTTTCCGTCTCGGTGTATTCGGCAATAACCACACCACCGGTCTGTCTGGCATACTCGGCAACAGCAGTCCTTTGGGCCTCCAACCCGAGGCCGGATCGTTCCTGGCCCTTGGTGCTCACGCGGTAGTAGGCGACGAGTTTTCGGGGACATTTCTTGGCGTTCTTGGGCTTCATGTGATAGCTCTCATGGGTGTAGAATATCAATGGTGCTGAAGCGACCCTATTTCGATTCTAGTTGGCGCCCGGCTGAAGTCAAACGAGAATCCCCCAATGGACGAAACTGGCCTGGTACATCGCGGAGGAACCCTGGATGAACCAAGATGAAGAAGGACTGCAACTGATCGAGGTTGTGGGAGAGATGCGAGCTGCATGGGAGGCCGGCGCGGAAAGCTACACACCCTACTTCCGCGAGGAGGCGATGGACGAGGAGTGTGGAACCGTCGAGGTCTCGCTCAAGAACCTCCGCCGATTAGTCGCAAGCGGCGAGAAGGTCTGCTCGATACTCGCCCGGCCGAATGGAGTGCTCGTGTGCTTCTGCGGCGGCATCTCGTACCTGGCCACCGGCTTCGCGGTCGGAAAGGACGCCGGGACCAAGGTGAAGGGGCTCGCGCAGTTCGCCGCCGAAGTCGGCCTCGGCAACGCGGAGAAGATCCTCCGCCACATCGCGGCCCTGCCGAGCGATTACGAAGGCGAACTGGAGTTCCCGGTACCCGGCGACTTGAGCCTCGTCAAGTGAGGACGCAGACAGCGGCGACTTACTCGATCGGGAGTGACACGGACCCAGACTAGAGCGAATACAATCTGAACGACGCGCAGCGTCAAGCCTGCTGCCGGTAGCACAACCACCAAGCTTCTAGTGCTTTGTCAATCTTGGATTGATGGATAAAGTCGCATCAGTTTGATCCGGGCGTCGGCCGTGGTGAATTGGCAGTCTATTTTGGATTTGTGGACGTTGCGGTGTGCTCCCAAGCAGCAACTTCGCGAATCATACTTTCCTTGCAGTCGATGCGACGATCCTGGCATTGGTGGGCGCGTTGATTGACTTCCCAGGCCCGACGGATCGCTTCTTTTGTTCGACGAACAAAGCCAGGCCGCGGGAAGCCCATCACCCAATCAGGGCTTTCGCGGGCAATTCAGACGAAGTTGAGAACGAACCGTGGGTAATCGGGATGGCGTAGCTGAAATACACCTCTCGCAATTCTACGTGCGTGACCGGTCTTGGTCATCGAATCCAAGAATTCGAGAAAGTCCAAGCGATTAACCTGATCGCGAATGTCCTGCGGCAAAGAGTCGTATAGTTCGTCGGCTGTCTTGCGTTGGTTTCCTACGATTCGGTGAAGATGTAGAAGTACCTTCTCATCTCTCATGGTGATTTGGGTCTTTTCGATTTGGAATAGGTAAGGAAGAATCGCTGGTATGATAGCGAGCGATATCGGCGCGGTAGCGACCGTCTTGAGCAGCAATGCCATGACAACCCCGGACACGGCACTCTGCGCGAGGCTGCGACTGACGTGAAATGTCCAGCCTCCCGAACGAGCTTGAAGTTCCGTGGGATCGTGCCCCAATCTTCGCAGCACTGCATCGGTATAGAACGTGGCCTGCGACGTTGCGAAATCCTCTCCGAGTAGTTGTGTGAAGAGGGCGTCGAGAGTCGCTTGTTCGATGGCGACCTCGTCTGTTGATCCGGGAAGACTCTCGTCGATCAGTTCAATTAGCTTGGTCATCATGAGTATGAGAGTTGGTTGAAACTGAGGTAGATGTCGTCACGCATGGTGTGGGTCGCGATAACTTGTACGGCAGGTGCCAGATCACCCTCGAACGCCTCGCGGTCGAACACTATCCTTGCGGGGTCCATTTTCTGTTCGATGAACTGCACGCAAGCCTTCGCCGTGTATTCCGCACAGAAACCAATATGCAAACCCCATTGCCTCTCACCAACTGTGCGCGTCAGAAAGCAAATGAAGTGCAAAATCTGATCACCGTCATGTATTGTCGATGTGCTGTATCGGACCTTTTCCTGTTTCTGGCAGTGCTCCGTCAGAAACGTTTGCAGCGAATGGTCGATCTTGCTCGCCCATAGAATCGATGAGTCAAGCCAGTGATTCATCCATGCCCGGTTAGCCGTAAGCAAGGAACTCACGAAACCGTACGCCCTGACATCTTGTGTGACGGCGCGGAGGGTCTTCAATTCCTCCGGTGCCTCGAAGAGGAAGAGCTTGGCGCTTTCATTTCCGCTGTCGTCCGGCGGCTCACGCCTTCTCAGGAAAACCAAGGAGTTCGCGCCGAGTTGGTTTTTCAATTGAGCATGCGGCAGGTTGTGTTGCCTACAAACGTCTTCGAGGGTTCGAGCTTGAATCAGTAGATGGGGGGGCTGGCCAACAGGTAGCCTCGGCCACATGTCCCGTGGCAGCGTGCTCACCGGAACGATGTCGACGGGAAGCGGGGCATGTCGGATTCGGACCACTTCGCCCTCCATCTGTTGCAGCAGCACCGCCGTCGAGTCATGGGGCGAGGTCGTCGCCGACAGCGGATGGGCACAAGTCGCGTTGCTGCACCGTACGTTCATTTCGTCGACAAGCAGAGGGGCCAGCTTCAGGTGATGTTCGTACTCACCATTGGAGAGGCCGCGCTCTTCAAGCCAGACGTTCCATTTCGTCGTTAGCCAAACCAAGAAGCGACGAAGCACGGCATCGGCTTCCGGCAACGGAAGATCGATGAATGTCTGGCCCCTCGGCCTACCGAGCGCGAGAGTAATCGCTTCAGCGTCCCGGGGATTAGCCGAGTCCTCAGAGAACTCTATGGTCCACCGGGGAAAGAGATCCTCCGATATCGAATCGACGACAAACTCTAATCTCGAATTCGGCAAGTCCTTTGTGCGAATATCTGTCAGTCGAAACTGGTCCGTTCGCCCACAGGCAAACGTCGAGAACACAGACGCCTCGAAACACGATCGAATAACAACCAAGAAGACTTGCTGACGCAGGAACGGACTGTTGATCCCTCGAACGATTCTCTCGCCCTGCTGGTGATAAGCCCTATAGTCGTCGGGCAACTCAGCCAGCAGGCTTTCGAAAGAGAATCTTGTTGTGAGCAACTCTACGCTGTACCAAGTGGCATAGACTTCGTGCGCCACCTGACAATGCTCAACCAGTTGCCTCAAACGTTCGGCGAACACCTCGCGATTCTCATCTGCATGGCGTGAAAGAAATGCGAAATAGGTCAGCAGAAGGCCATACGAACTAACATTGTTCAACTCATGGTGGCTCCACTCGTGTATTGACGCCAGCGCGTCAGAAACACTATTCACATCAAGCGTTGGTCGCACCTGCCAGATGAGATGGTTGAAAGTGCCCCCGCCGTTGAACATCAGTTCGCCGATTGTCACCGGTCGCCGTGGTTCATCTGGCTCTGGCATAGGTCACACTCTCAGGGGCGAGTTGCCAAATCGGTGAACCTGCGATGCTCGTCGGAAATGGACGAGCGTATGCTTTGCCGGCCGCCCTTACAAGCTGCTGGAGCCAGAAGTCGCATCGGCCTTCGACGTTTCGCATAGCGTATCGAGAACCGCTTCGTGAACGTCGCAGATTCCTGGCGCCGGAGACCGCTGTTGCTTCCATCAATTCTCATTGCAGAGGATTCTCCATTGCAGGGTACTCGACGCACGGCTCAAGTAGTGCGAGCGGAATCAAGATCAGTCAACACGATTTCGCGCCGGGCCCGCCGATCGATCTGCGGCGTTTCGTACACTCGACTGCCATTGTGCCGTATTCACAAGGTGATTGCCAGGGACTCGGGCGAGGAGGCGGGACAAGGGGAGCCGTCACTTGGGTGAGAGCGGATGAAGAATCGCGGGTGCAGACGATTGGGCTCGTGGATTCCCGGGCGTTGTCGGTCATGGCAACACGGCCCCCGATCGTTTCTCCATGAAGTGTGGCAGCACCAAACGGTCGCCACGAAGGTGCAACCGTCTTGTCCCAGCGCGATTTGCCTCACGTGCCATCGTAATCACGTGCCGCGTCAATGGTCTCCCGAACCTGGCGCAGCGAGTCGAAAGGGCAGCGAATGGCGTGCCAGCCCTACATTCGTTTCAATCCCCAGATTTGACCCCACCCCTTCGTTCCGCACGACCGGGCCACGTGGCCTGGCACAACCCGACCGTCTTCCACCCATGCGCGGGGTTTTCGTTGGGTTCGTGCGGGTCGTAGTGGTGGACCGGCCGCAGAATCGGACCGTTGCGCTACCTTTGTCGCTCGTCTAAGGTGTCGACATGACCGGGCGAGAATCGCAGTCTGCAGGCC
>CAYTDU010000411.1:0-5294 GCA_964436395.1 uncultured Gemmatimonadaceae bacterium
TATGGAGACCATTGCTACCTCCAGGGTATGTTTGGGTACCAAAATGCGAATTTACACGCGTTCCCAGGAAACACTAGGGGCAGAACGCTTCGATGCCGTATGCCTTGGGAATCCTCAAACACATCACTTCACCGGGCTCTCGTCATCAGCATGCCAACGATGAACCGGCGACCCTGCATAGGTCCGTACACGTATGCCGTGTCGAAATTGTCGCCGAACGGATCGGTCGGATCGATCAGCGGGCTGACCTGTGTGTAATCGAAGATGTTCTTCACGCCTCCGTACAACTCGAAGCCCGGCTTTACCGCCACGTTGGCCTGCACGCTGTGAATTGTATATGTGGGAGATTCAGTGTCACGCTGGAACGGTGCGTCGTATTCGGGCAGACGCATAGGTCCCGTCAGAGAACCTGTGTAATCGACCGTTACCGCGTCTCCGAGAGTGTACGACGCACTCCAAGTACCCATGAAGTCGGCCGAGAAGAACTCCCTGTCTTTTACACCGGCATCCATGTGGTAGACATCCTGATAGGTGAATCCGACAGCGTAGGTAAGCGGTATGTTCGCGAACGCCTGATTGAGAGTCACGGCGAACCCTCTGCTGATGGAGTGTCCGTCCACATTGTAATAGTGGAGTTCTGACGGAGACCGATCGTAGTCGTGCACAATTTGGTTGTTGAAATGGGTGTAGAACACGTCCAAGTCCACAACCGTGGGGTTGTGCCCGATTCTAAGAGCTTGGTTCACGTTCAACGTGACATTCTTGGTACGTTCGGGCCGGAGTTCTTCATCGACTATCAACTCCCGGTGGCCGTGGAAAGCGGCGTGATCCTCAGTGAATAGGTGAATCACCCTGAAGCCGGTACCGCCATTCAACCTGAAGGTGGTGTTCTTCGTCGCTGCCCATTTGATTGCCGCGCGCGGAGAAAAGATTACTCCATGATCGCCGTGGTGGTCGAACCGAACACCGCCGAGCAGGTCGAGGTCGGGAGTCACGCGGAACTCGTTTTGCGCGAAGATCCCGGGCGTGAACCTGTTGTCCGCTTCAGGTGTTGCCCCCGTGTTGTCGTCGTACGAGTCATAGCGCAGAGTTCCGCCAACCAGCAGATCGTTCTGCGTTCCCATCCGAGTGTTCCAGATCAAGTTTAGATAGCCGATGTGCTGCAGCGCATCGTACCGTGTATCGCCGTAGTAACTATCCTGATTATGGTATGCGTAGGAGTACTGCAACTGCAGGTTCTCCTCGGCAGTCGGCGGACGGTACAATCCTGTCACCTCGAACCGGTTGGTGAAGATCGACTCACCGTAGATCTCCCCACTGCCGCGCATGCTTCGGTCGAAACGCTCAGTGCCGCCCATCCGGTCCTCGTAATAGTACTTGGCGGCTAAACCAAATCGCTTCTTGGTCCTCCCGTAGTGATCGATCTTCCCGAAAACGGCTCCTCGACCGCCGAGAGGGACGTCGGCGAATCCGTCCGCCACATTGTCAATAAAATGATTCAAGTAGGTCACGGTGCCGCTGAGCATTGCGTGCGTATTCGCGGTGCCGGCAGCCATTGCCAGATCGGCGTTGATCTCCTCGTTCGACGTACCGAAAGCGTTGAACATGAATCTCGGTGCGTACCTTGGATCTTTGGTGATGACGTTGACGACGCCAGCCAATGCTTCGGAGCCGTACAACGTAGATGAAGGGCCTTTGATGACCTCGACTTGCTCTACAATCGCGGGATTGATGCCGTTCAGACCATATACCGATGCCAACGATCCCATGATCGGCATGCCGTCGATGAGAAAGGCCGTGTTGACTCCTTCGAGTCCGTTGATTCGCATGTTGTTCGTGCCGCAAACTGCACATTCGACCTGCTGATATAGCCCGGTCACCTGTTCCAACGACTCCATGATATTTGACGTTGTCACTCTCTGCAGCCGCTCGATGGGCACGACCTTCACCGTTACCGGCGATTCGGACACGAAAGCTTCCTTCATCGTGCCCGTGATCGTGATAGCGTCCAACTCCACCAACATCGGTTCCAGCTCAAAGTCGAGTTGTGTGGTCATGTTGCTGGTTACCGTAATAGTGGCTTCGGCCATGGTATATCCCACGGCCCGAGCCTGAATGACGTACTCCCCGGGCTGGAGCGCGGGCAGAAGGAAGTTGCCGTTTTCATCCGCTATAGCCCGCACGACCGTTCCCCGCACGACAACGTGCGCGCCAATAATGGGTCCGCGGTCACCGGCAACGCTTCCCGTGACCGACGGCGGATCCTCCGCAAGTGCGAGCGCTGGTGTCAACAGCAGTACAATCGCGAGCAATATGTCTGTGTTAAGAATGTGTTTCATCGCCTTACCCTCCGGTCACTGCCTTTTTCGGTCCGTCAGTTGCTTACCAACACATCCTGGTTCCGCCCGATGAAGCGGTCAGATCCTATGTGTTGACTGCTCCCCGATACCAATCGAGGAACGACTGTAAAGACGGCTAGGCCGGAGGCGGTCCGCGCGGACCGAGGGGGGAAAACAGTCTTGTGACTCGAGGCAGCGATCGATCAACAGCGTTGGAGGGGAGCTGCGACTGCTCGAAGTCAAGCTGGCACGAGATGTCGTGAGCTATCGATGGCAGGCTGATGAACTGACACAGCGGGCATGTGAGCTGGTCATGCCCGAAGCCGCACGGCGGGGAAACCTTCTCGAAGTGCTCAACAGTCTCATGAGCTGCTGTCTCGAGAACTGAGTCTGCAAGCGGTACGAGTATGGTTGCACAGCCGTACAGCACCATCACGCCAAAAAGGATTGGTCGTGCGATCCTGTGCAAACGGTCAACTCTGCGGAGACTCACGGTCGCTTTCCTGACTCCCACCGGTTCCGGATCTTGGTACTTCGAACGAGCCAAGATCCCATTTGCCGGGCGGCTATATGAAATCTACTCCGATTTTCGCTATTGGACATCCAAAAGCATTGATATCTCGGTATTTACGGACGCTCCCCTCGGTCTTCCCCGAATCACTCTGTCGCGATTATTTCAACGGTTCGCGCTCCTGATTGTCACCACCAAAGTGTTGTTCTCTCGACTCGACTCCAGCAGCGCCATGTCGGGATCAAGAACCACCTCTTGGGGGCGTTCGGCCGTCTCGACATTGGCGACCTGAACCGTGTCATGTGATACCAGCTCCACGCGCGCATCACCGACCTGAACGGTTACGGGCATCCAGATCGAACCTGTTCTCGATACCGTGACTTCGGTTCTCCAGCCGCCCCCGTCTTGTTGCACTGCGTCCGCAGATCTGAGAGCGAAGTCGAGTCGCCCGGTGGTGTGCAGCCATTGATCGAAAAACCAGGAAAGGTCACCACCGTGAACCGTTTCCACGGCCAACCTGAGGTCATCCTCTGTGACGTGCTCGAACGCGTTGTCGCGATAATAAAGCTGCATCGCCTGACGGAAGTTGTCCCAACCCATCAGTTCTCTGAGCATGTAGAAAATCACGGAACCCTTTGTGTATGAATAGGTGCCGTAACTCCCGGGGTCGAGGAAGTCAGCCGCAGGTGTGGCTACGGGTTGGGGGGTGACTCGATTCTCAAACTCGGCCATCCTACCAAGCGTAGGCTGCCAGATTCCGGTCGCACCTTCAGTCTCTTCGAAGTACCAGTTCGTTGCAAACGAAATCAGCCCTTCGTCCATCCACGCGTCCTTCCACTCGTTGTTGGCTAGGATCCCATACACGTAAATGTGGCCGACTTCATGAGTGATGAGCCCCTGCGAAGCCGAACCGTTCATCACCATCATGGGGAACTCGGTACCACCACCCTCAATACGATGCACGTTGGTCACCTGTGGATACGGATAGCTGTCGAATACGGTTCCCAACCACTCCAACGCGTTGGCAGTCCGTTCAACCGCGACCCCGCCTCCCCATTCGCCCTCATCGCCGGGCTGATACAAAATGTGGATCGATACATCGCCGTGGGTGCCGCCCTCGTAGACATAGTCTGGGTTAGTGCTCCAGGCGAAATGGTGCACGTTTTCTGCGTGCCACCGTACACGCTTGCGTCCTGCCTGCGGTGTGTCATCGAGCAGGCCGAGCGACGCCTCAGCTGTGTTCTCGTAAAACGTTGCGCGGGCGGGTGCTACTGTTGCTCCGGGCGCCACTGCGTCCGACCAGCCCGGGTCGCCGGTCATCGGAACTCCCGTCGCTCCGATCACTTGGTCGGTTGCGACATCGAGCGTGATGTCGAAGGTCGCAAACTCACCGTATAGCTCTCCCTGCGGCATGAAAGGCTGCACCTCCCATCCCTGCTCGTCGTAAACGGCAACTTTGGGGAACCATTGCGCGAAGTCATAGTGACGGCCACGTCTCCCTTGGCGTCTTGGAGTTGTCGATGGACGTGCGTGCCAGTCAAGGACCACTGTGACGTTCTCCCCAGTGTTGAGCTGCTCTCTTAGCGGCAATGCAAACACTGTTGAATCGGGTGCGCCGGGATACAGAAAGTCTACCGAGGTTCCGTCGATCGTAACTGACACCAATCTCTCGAATGCGTGTTCGTTTGGGCCGAGGTCTGTGAAACGGCGGTTGTCGAACTCCAGATCTCGTGTGGCCCAGGCACTGTTTGGGCGAAATGCGTTCAAGTGTTGGTGGAACCAGAGTGTGTCGATTGGCTCTGCGCCGTTGTGTGTGTAGTGAAGTCGTGCACGGGCGAGCAGGGTTTCAGTGTCTTCGTCTAGAATCGCCTCTATCCGATAGTCAACGCCCTGTTGAATCTTCTCCCGTCCTTGAGCTATGGCGGTGCCCGATTCACAGGCTGTATTTGAAACCGCGACCAGTGCGAGCAGCGTGAGTGTGAGAGTCTTTTTGGTCATTTTTGCTTTCCTGTGTAAGGAATCCGCATGGTTATCGGGTGTCCTCGTATGCCTTCACGAATTCGTCCATCTGCATCGACGCGATTGCTTCACCGATGAGGTCTAGGGGCAAATCGTCCAGCTTTCTGAATCGCACGCACGATTTCCCCACATCGAAACGCTTACCGGTGGCTTGGTATTTCGCCTCGAATTCCAGTCGCGCATTCTCTGACATGTAAATGCCCATGAGATACACGGCCATGTGATTCTTCTGCGAGGCAAGCGCAGCGTAGAGAAGTGGCTGTTTGTTGTAGGTGTCGGGGTAGCTTGCGAGCGGAACTTGATATGCAATCATCCCCCAGTTAATTGCCTCCTCATAGCCTTTCGGTAGGCGCCTGAGAATCTCGTCTCGTACAGTCCCGATAGCCGCCTTGCGATCGTCCGGCAGTTCAGCAAGATAATCATCA
>CAYTDU010000412.1:0-5287 GCA_964436395.1 uncultured Gemmatimonadaceae bacterium
CGCTTTCCCGCGAGGTGAAGCTGTACCTGCTCGATGAGCCGCTGGCGGGGATCGATCTTCTGTCGCGGGAGCGGATCCTCACCTCACTCGTTCGTGAATGGCACACCAACGCGACGATCGTGCTCTCCACCCACGAGGTCGCCGAAGCCGAAGGACTGTTCGAACGCGTCCTCTTCCTGCGCGAGGGCCGCGTGGCGCTCGACGCGCGGGCGGAGGCCTTACGTGAGAAAGGAAGAAGCGTGGTGGAGACGTTCCGCGAGGTGCTGTCATGAGAGGGTTCGCGACGCTTCTGTGGCTGGAGTATCGACGAAGCCGGGTGTGGGCGGCGGCGCTTCTCGGCTCGCTCGCGTTCTGGTTCTGGGGCTTGAACCAGGTGACGGTGAGCAACTTCGGAGAGCGGGCCGGCATCCGCGTGGCGATCCTCGGTGTGGCAGCGGCGGTGGGGCTGGTAGTGCTGTGCTTCATGATCGGCCGCATCCGTGGCGAGACGCGCCACGGGCAGTACCAGGTCCTGCTTCTCACCCCGCCGGCCGGATACATGCACATCCTCGCACGGATCATCTTCGCGCTCGGTGTAGGCATCGTCTACTACGTGATCCTCGGCGGACTGATGTGGTGGGTGGCGGCCAGAGCGGGGATCCATCCGGGCACGGGGAGCGTGCTGCAGCTCCTGTTCGCGGGGCCGTTCTACGGGGTCGGCGCGATCGTGCTGCCGTACGTGTCGTGGACGCTGCTTCTGATGGTGTTTTTAAGCGCGTTTCGACTGTCCGGTCCGAGCTGGATCCCGGGGATCGTGATGGTGGCGGGAACGCCGTTTCTGTTCCGCTGGATCTCAGAAGGGATCTTCAGGCTCTCCTACTCACTCCCCGCGTGGAGCATGTTCGGCGGGTTCACCCGGTTGATCGACGAGGCGGAGATGGAGATCGAGACCGAGGTCGTGATCACCTCGCAGGGCGTGTTGGTGCCGCAGGAGCCGCTGTGGATCATGCTCGCCTTGAGCGTGCTAATGCTGGCGATCGCCGGACGGATCTGGCAGGAGGTGGAGGGATGACCCAAGCATTCTTGATTGTACTGCGATTGATGGCACTGGCGCTTTTGGGGTACTTCGCCTACCGATTGTGGATGGGCACTCGCAGCTGGTCCACACGGGCGGTGGCGTTCGTGTTCGCCGGAGCGCTGGCCTGGCAGTTCATCGCCGGAACGTGGTAGCACCTTTCTAGGAGGAGTGAGATGCGCAGGATCTGGATCCGAATCGTAATTGGGCTGGTCACCCTGACTGCGGTGGCGGCGCTCGTCGGCTGCGACGAGGACGGAGGGCCAACGCCCGCAATCAGGGCGACGCGGCAGGAGGAGGCGACGTTCTCGGTCGGCGAGGCTGCGGTGATCGACACGGACTCGTCAAACGGCGAGGTGATCGTGCGCGGGGTCGAGGGTGCGCAGGACGTGCACGTGACGGTCACGCTCTGGACCCGCGGGGACACAGAGGAGGAGGCAGAGAAGCGGCTCGACAAGATCGTCTACCGCGCGACGCAAAACGGTCAGACGATCCGTCTGCAGTACAGGTCAAGCGAACAGGCCAGAGACGTACGGCGTTGGAGCGGAGTGGACTTCGAGGTGACGGTTCCCGTATCGACGCGGGTCGACGCGGAGACGTCGAACGGCGCGATCACCGTGGAGCATCTCTTCGGTCGGCTTGATCTTGACACCAGCAACGGCGCGATCACGGTCCTTGAGGTCACCGGCGACGTGGTCGCGGACACCAGCAATGGGAGAATCTCGATGTGGGAGGTCACCGGAGACGTACACGCCGACACGAGCAATGGGCGCATCTCACTTGAACGGATCTCCGGAGCGGTCCGGGCGGATACATCGAACGGCGACATCGAGATTACGACGATCGACGGCGAGGTGAACGCTGACACGAGCAACGGGAGTATCCACTACGAGGGTGTGCCGATCGGACAAAACAATGACCTGCGTACGAGCAACGGCGCGATCACGGTGCGGGTTCCCGCCGAGGCATCGATCAATTTTGAGGTCGACGCGAAGGAGGGTGCTATCCGTTCGTCCCTGCCGCTTACCGGCGACACACAGGGCGATCACTGGGAAGCGGCACTCAATCCACCGACGACGGCCTCGCTGTCGCTTCGCACCTCGAACGGCGCGGTCCGCATCGACCGACTACCCTAGGGGATCTCCCGTCCGGGACGACTTACAACGTGCCGGGCGGGGGGATCGGTTCGGACCTGCCGGAAACGTTTCGTGGTATCATCTCTTCTTAAACACGTTTCGACACCCTTCTAAGGAGCGCTCATGCCGGAACTGCCGGAGATCACCTGCCGCGCCCGCGAGATGCGAGAAGAACTGGTCGGAAGGACCATCACCGGGGTCGAGGTGCTGCAGCCCAAGTGTCTCAACGTGCCGCCGGAGCGGTTCGTCGAGCGGCTGACCGGCGGGACGATCGAGGACGTCAGCTACCACGGCAAGTGGATCTTCGTCGAGACGACAAGGGGGTATCTCTTGCTCAACATGGGAATGGGCGGAGAGATCCTTCTTGTCACCCGAAAGAGCTTGCCGGAGAAGCGGCGCCTCGTTTTTGACTTTGACGACGGCACGTGCCTTTCGATCAACTTTTGGTGGTTCGGTTATGCACATTACACTCCCCTCGATGCGCTCGATAGCCACGCGATGACCGCCAAACAGGGGCCGGACGCGCTTGACGTGACAGCGGAAGAGCTCAAGGCGATGCTCGACGGCCGCCGCGGCCGGATCAAATCGTTCCTGCTCGATCAGTCGAAGATCGCGGGGATCGGCAATGCTTATGTTCACGACATCCTCTTTCTTGCTCGCCTGCATCCGCTGCGGCAGGTCAACACGATGAGCGATACCGAGATCGAGGCGTTGGCAAACGCGATCCATCACGGCCTGCGACCAAGCATCGAGGCGGGCGGCGCGTTCTACGAGGTGAACCTGTACGGAAAGCCGGGCGGGTTCACCGCAGAGAATCTCCTCGTCGGCTATCGTGAGGGCAAACCGTGCCCGGTCTGTGGCACGACGATCGAGAAGATCAAGACCGGGAGCACGGCTGGCTTCATCTGCCCGCAGTGCCAGCCGCTCGAACCGAAGTAGACGACCATGCGCGCCTTTCGGAAGATGTAGGGCAGCAACCGCCTTAGAAGGAGTGAGAGAATGGACCTCGGACTGAAAGGCAAGGTAGCCCTGGTGGCGGCGGCCAGCCGGGGGTTGGGAAAGGCAGTGGCGTGGGAATTCGCGCGTGAGGAAGCCCACGTGGCCGTCTGCGCGCGTGGGAAAGAGACGCTTCAGGCTACGGCTTCCGAAATCTCTACGGACACCGGGGCCGAAGTATTGCCGGTCGTAGCCGATGTGACCCTGCCTGCCGAGATCAACAAGCTCGTCTCCTCTGTAGAAGAACGCTTTGGCCGGATCGACATCTTGGTCAACAATGCCGGTGGACCACCGACCGGAGTATTCACTGATTTCGACGACGCCGCGTGGGAGGCGGCATGGCGATTGAACCTACTAAGCACGATCCGCCTCTGTCGGGCGGTACTGCCGGAAATGCGGGCACGCAGCTGGGGCCGGATCGTCAACATCACTTCGGTCACCGTCAAGCAGCCGATGGATGGGCTCATTCTTTCAAGCGCTGCCCGCTGCGGCGTCGTGGGAATGGCCAAGACCCTGGCAGGCGAGTGCGCCGCGCAAGGGATCACCGTCAACAACGTCTGCCCCGGCTACACGCTCACCGATCGTGTGAAGAACCTGGCCGAGGAGCGGGCTGCCAAAGACGGCAAGAGCGTCCAGGAGATCATAGAAGGCTTCGCCGCGGAGATTCCCACCCGCCGCCTGGGCCGGCCACAGGAGCTTGCCGCTCTGGTGGTCTTTCTCTCCTCGGAGAGGGCTGCCTACATCACCGGAACGACGATCCAGGTCGACGGCGGCTACGTGAAAAGCCTGTTGTAGGTAGGACTCCCGGATACAAGGCTCTCACAACGAAAACGAAGGAGCCCTCCGGCCGGTAACTGGAGGGCTCCTCTGTCCTCTTTTGAAGAGATACCGCGCTCTAGAAGGCTCTAGAACAGATCCATTGCCGCCGAGACGACGACCTCCTTAGACCAATCCGTGGCGTCTGCGGACTTGGAGACGACCAGTTGGAGCGCCACATCGGCCCCGCCGACATCGAACGCCACTTCGATCGTGGCCGATTGGCTGTCCGTCGCTTCCTGCTGTGCCGGCTTGATCCTCTGCAGGGTGTAACCGGCATTGAGCGAAGCCGTTTCATTGACGGCGACGTCATAGGAGGCAGTGACAGACAGGGTGTTCTCTTCGACGATCTCAAACGGCCCGGAAAAGCTCGCGTGCAGCAGAAGCTGGGAGCCCGGCTCGGGAGCGAACGCCGCATCGGCAGAGGCGGCAATCACGAAATCCTGTTCCCCGCCGTAGGGATCGACAAGCTCGTAGCCGATTCCTGCCTGAACGGCCCAGCCGCAATATCGCTCGTCCCCCATTGCCAGAATGGTCTGCTCAATCGCCAGGATCGACCACGCGTCAAGCTCCACACCGGCTGCCCCTTCAATCAGGCCCTCCACGGCGGCAACGAGATCATCAATGGTCTCGTATTCCGCCTCGCGGCCGATCTCCACGGCGACAGCAAGAAGCACGTCGTCAGCAAGCGTGCCGGGGATCGCTTCGAGATCCAGCAGCTCCTCCTCGATCGTAAATGCCTTGGCCAACGGCGTCACGTCACTGAAGCGGCCGTAGCCGAGTCCTGTTCGTACTTCAAGCCCGATCTGCGGCTGCTCGGTTGCTGTTGCCGCTGAGGTCTCAAAGCCACCGAACGCAAAACAGGGCATCTCCTCGCTCATGTAGAAGCGCAGCGTACCCGAAGCCTGTCCCAGTCCACTGATCGGCCGAAGGTCCGCAAGAGCGATCTCTGCCGACCCCGCGAGGGTGTATCCCATCTCCAGAGTGTCGACCAACCGAGAGAAGGTCAGCGCCAGCCTGCCTGAACTCACATCGGTCTCCACCGTGGCCGGATCGTCGAAGTATCGATAGCTGAAGCCAAGATGCATGTCCGTGAGGTCCGTTTTCGGAGATCGATAATCACAGAGCAACAGAGGACCACCGAACCCGACCGCGCTGACAAGCAACCCACCCAATACCACCAACACCAATGTTTTTCTCATGCCCCCTCACCTTCCTTTTGGGTACGACATTTTGTTGGTGCTCCATTATACCAGAAGCACTGCTGATTGAGGACTGCCGGGTC
>CAYTDU010000413.1:0-5287 GCA_964436395.1 uncultured Gemmatimonadaceae bacterium
AAGACCGTGTCTTCGAGTTTCAACATATATTCCTCACCGTATGTGAGTTGTGCGCAGTGAGTTGTGAGTGAGCCCTTATTTCTCCCACTTACTCACCACTCTCTACTTACGCCCACTCACTCTCTTTAATCGTAAAGTAAGCAGTATCCCCAGCAAAACGGCGTAGATGGTCGGTTCCCGGGCATCGAGTTTCACAGCCCAGAGATAATGGACAACGCCCCCGATGGCAGCGGGGTACACGAGGCGATGCAGGCGCTGCCAGCGTTTACTGCCGAGCCGCTTGATCATCTTCTTGGTTGATGTCACCGCCAAGGGCACCAGCATCAAGAGGCTGACGAAACCGACGGTGATGAACGGGCGCAAAGTGATGTCTTCGAGAATGTCACCGAGCGAGAAAAATCTGTCGAGGCCTACGTATATGAAGAAGTGCAACACCAAATAGAAAAAGGCGAATAGGCCCACCATGCGGCGGAACCTCATCAGCACGTTCCATCCGAATAGTATCTTGAGAGGCGTGATGGCCAGGGAGAGAATCAGGATCCTGAGGCCCCACAACCCGGAGCGGTGCAATACGTCTTCGATTGGATTGGCACTCAAACCACCCGTCGCCGCCTCGTACCCCATGAAAAGGAACGGTGCGAGCAGCGCTAGGAATACGGCCGGCTTAACGATGCGGGTGATGTATTGAGAACGCGTCATGATGGTGAGTGGTTCGTAGTGAGTCGTGAGAAGTGTGACGCGTGGACGGGCCTACTCACCACTCACGACTCACAACTCACTAGTAGTACCTCCGCAAATCCATCCCGGCATACAAATCGGCCACTTGTTCGCCGTATCCGTTGAACATCTGCGTGTCGATTCGCCGGAACTTGCCGATCGGACGTTCTTTCGCCTGGCTCCACCGTGGGTGATCTACGTTGGGGTTTACATTTGCGTAGAAGCCGTACTCGTGCGGAATCATCATGTTCCACGATGTGGGCGGCATATCCTCCACCAGCGTGATCTTCACGATCGACTTGATGCTCTTGAATCCGTACTTCCACGGCACAACAAGGCGGATCGGCGCCCCGTTCTGATTGGGTAGCATACTGCCGTACAAACCAGTTGAAAGAATGGTGAGAGGGTGTAACGCCTCGTCGAGTCGCAAACCCTCCACGTACGGCCAATCGATTACCGCGCGCCTTTGTCCCGGCATCTGCTCGGGGTCGTATAGGGTCTCGAACGCCACGAACCTGGCCTTTGAATTAGGCTCCACATCGTTCAGAAGGTCGCGGAGCGGAAACCCCAGCCAGGGAATCACCATAGACCATGCCTCAACGCACCGCATCCTGTACACCCGCTCCTCCGACGGGAAGCGGCTCAGAATATCCTCAATCCCATATTCTTTCGGCTTGTTGACCTCGCCGCCAACTGAGATAGTCCATGGCCTCGGCCTGAGTGTGTGCGCGTTCCGTGCCGGATCTTCTTTACCCGTTCCGAACTCGTAGAAGTTGTTGTAACCGGTCACTGCCTCTCGCGGCGTCCACTCGTCCTGAGCGTATAGGACCTTGGGCAGCAACGGCCCCAAGGCGAACCCCGCTGCCACGCCGCTGGCGGCCTTCATGAACTCTCGGCGCTTCAAATAGACTGCCTCGTTTGTGATTTCCGACGTCGCTATGTCGGGTGGTCGGCGGATTAGCATGTTTCGGCCTCTATTTGGATTCTTGTCTATCGAAAATCGCAGGTAATTCGTGAGTGACTTTAGGGGCGGGAATGTTACAGGAAAGGGAAAGGGGAAAGGGGAACAGGAAGCGGGATATCCGATCGTGCGGCGTGCAGCGATCAACGGAGCGATCGGGGTGGCGTCATCCGCTTTTCCGCCTCCGCGAGCTGGTCCGGCGTCCCAATGTCGAACCACTCACAATCTGATGTGTCATATGGGAGGATTCTGTGTCCAGCGGCGGCGAGTTCGAGGTAGAGGGTGATGATCGAGAATGTGCCGTTCCGCTCGGTGAGGGAGAAGATCTTCGGGTCCACCACGTGAATGCCTGTGAACGCCATACTCCGGATTGAACCAGTGGGCTCGCGAACACGATGCGATCCGATTGCCGCGCGATCGCTGCCGTTGTTTTCCCAGCCCAAGAGGCCCAGATCGTCGAATATCAGCCGGCGGTGTGCCGCACGAGACATCACGGCGAGTGTGGCTATTGGCGCAGATGCCGATGAAATAGATGCAGATACGTGCGTTTCGAGCATCTTCTCGAGCGAAATGGACGCTATCACGTCGACGTTGTGGAGCAGGAACGGCGCTTTCTCCTCGAACAACGACTCTGCCGCAAAGAGGCCCCCACCGGTGTCGTAAGGACCGCCGGGCTCAGGTGACAGCAAGACTTCGACACCGGGATTGCGGTATTCCCTCAGAAATGCCCTTATTTTCCCTTCGTGATGGTGCGCGTTCACGATTACCCGTGAAGCCCCAGCATCCACCAGACGGTCGAGCACTCGTTTTAGCATCGGGCGTCCGTTCACTTCAACCAGAGCTTTGGGAATCCGATCGGTTAGAGGGCGCAACCGAGTTCCGGCCCCGGCCGCAAAAATCATCGCTTCCATCAGAGTCTCAGGTGTTTCAGGTGCACCCCGACCTGCGGATATCGTTTGCTTAGATGCATGGCGAGTCTCCGCGCAAGATAGACGGACCGATGCCGGCCACCAGTGCACCCGAACGATATCGTCAGGCTCTTGAAGGACCGTTCGACGTAGTCCTCGACGTGGCCGTCTATTATGCCGCGCACGTTCTCCCAGAATTCCAATACCTGAGATGACGATTCCAGGAATTCGACCACCCCGTCGTCCTCACCGGTCTTGTTCTTGAGGTGGGCGACTTTGTGAGGATTGGGGAAGCTCCGGCAGTCGAACACGTATCCGCCTCCGTGTCCTTGTTCGTCTGGCGGATACCCGTCCTTGAACGAGAAGCTTTGTACCGTCACCTCGAGATCGCATTTAGACGCATGCTGCTTTTCTGTAGCGGCCCAACGGTCACCGATTAGGCGGAACACCAGCTCGAGCTCGGGCAGGTGCAGCGGAAGCCCTGCGCTCGTCAACTCGTCCAGGCTCTTGGCCGCGTACGGTACGCTCTCGAGAAAGTGTCGCTTGCGCTCGAAGAAACCGCGATACCCGAATGCGCCCAGCGCCTGCATCAGACGCACGATAACGAACCCGACGTACGACTCTTTGAAGTGGCCCCGGTCCACCTGAATGTGTTCACCAATTGCGTCGAGGTAGTGTTCCAGCAGCGATTCCCTGACAGGCTGCGGCAGGTCGACCTTGGCGTCGTAGAGCAGGGAGGCAACGTCGTATTGCAGCGCTCCTTTACGCCCACCCTGAAAGTCGATGAACCAGGGCTCGCCGCCGCGTATCATGATGTTGCGGGATTGGAAGTCTCTGTACAGGAAGTAGTCCGAGTCCGCGGTCAGCAGGAACTCGGTGAGCTTCGCGAAATCGTCTTCCAAGCGCTGCTCGTTGAACGGTATGCGGGCGAGCTTGAGGAAGTTGTACTTGAAGTAGTTCAGGTCCCAGCGAATTGATTGTTTGTCGAATGCCTGCCGCGGATAGGCGATACGGTAGTCGACAACTTCGTGGCCGATGACCTGGAACCTTGGGAGCACCGCCAGCGCCTTTTTGAAGAGCAGCTCTGCGTCCTTGGGGAAGTCCTCTCCTTCGCTCTCGACGCGGGACGCGGCCAGGGCGTTGAGGAGTGTCGTCTCGCCCAAGTCCTCCTGCACCCACACACCGGCTTCACGATCCTCCGCATAGACTTCGGGCACCGGCAACCCCGCACCGTGAAACGCATTGGCGAATTCTAGGAATGCGCGGTTCTCCTCATGGTCGGGGCCGATGGCACCGACCGCGGTCTGTTCGGCGTCCCAGACGAGTCGGAAGTACTGTCGAGTAGAGCCGTCGGCAGCCATCTGGAGTATGACGTCCGGCCGCCTACCGAACCGGGTTTCGGCCAGTCCAATGAGCGTTTCTTTCATCACGTCCAAGATACACTGTTGGACGGTGTCTAGATGCTAATGACGCGCCTCCGCGAGGGAAGCAGGTGGGAACTCGGAATGTGAGAGATTGGGTGGGCGTTCAGTTCAGCGATGGCGGTTTTCCGCTCAATTCCTCGGCATACCACTCGAGGCGCTCGGCAGTCTCCATGACACGGAAACTCAACTCCAACAACTCGTTGCCCAATTCGACGGAGAGAGGCATCTGGTCGTCGGGGTGTTCCTCGTGCCACTGCCTGAGTTCGAGCATCGTGAACTCGGTAGGGATGAGCCAGAGACGGTAATGAGGCATGCCAGAAGGTAGGCTCCGGCGTGCCCGCAAGCTGTAACCAAACTCACGAAAAAAGTGGGTAGATGTCTTCTCCTTGGCGGTCTCATCCCGGCTGAACGCTATCTCTTCAACAACCTCTCGAGAGCCCGTCCACCAGCCTTTTTGACTCGAGCAGATTCTGTGACTGATCTCACAGTCTTTTCTCTTGAAAAAGTGAATACTCGTAACCAGGATCGTTCGCCTTAGACCAAGATCGCGATCCCAGCGGGAACCGTACGTGCCACACGGGGCTGTGTCGTAGTCGTGGCAGGGGACAACAATGAACAGTCGAATTGCACTTCCGAAGCTGTTGCTCAACGTACCGGCGGTGGCGCACCAGTCTCCAGAAGTTGTTGAGAGAGTATTGGGAAGGCCTGAACGAACCTCTGGAGCGATCGTCAGTCCAAACCAGAAGGTGGCGTACAGAGGCGGTAAGGTTGAGGTAGTCTACATTGACGGTAGAGCGAGCTGGATCAAGCTGTACGACACCAGGAAGCTGACCTTCTGTAGCGAGTCACTCTCGAAGCTGGGTCTGCCACCCAAGAAGCCCACATACAACAATCGAAACCATGTGATGAGCTGGAGCAGGATCTGTAACCTCAGAGAAGTGAGCTTCTATTCTGACAGCAACGGTGGAGTCTCGTCAGTCTTAGTATGTGCCAACGAGCCGGCATCGACCCCGGCGAGTATGAAGCGTCGAACCCTACCCACCCGATCCGGTAGCAGTGTATGGACAAAGCCGATTTCGCTCTCGTCCAGTTGAGGGGCGACTGAGGCAATTAGCCGGATACTCCGACCAGTACCGAAATTACGTACTGGCGGCCCCGGACCGCGCGACGCATGTTTATTTGAACTTCAGGGAACGCCGAACTGCCTGCGTTCCTGGGTATGCGTGTATCTGTCAGATCGATGGTGCGGCCGGGACGCTGATGGAGACCGCGATCAC
>CAYTDU010000414.1:0-5277 GCA_964436395.1 uncultured Gemmatimonadaceae bacterium
TTCAATCGCGTTCTGCAACCGCTCAAAGGTCGCCTGCGCAGTCTCCAGATCCTTTTCTGTGATCATGGTCCTCCTCGGGTGATGGTATCAAAGTATCGCTTAACCACGTCCTGCTTCTCGGGGGGAACTAAACGCCCTTCGAGTATGGCACGAAGAGTCTCGTAGTCGACGACGTAGAGGGCTTCCTCACCCTGCGCCGCATCCAGTTCCAACGGCACACCTTTGGTCAGGAACTCGTCGAATTCTCCCGTCGATCCGACCCTCGCCGTCAGATCCGTGGGGACGAAACCAGGCTGCTGCTCTGTCGGTTGCGCCTCTCCCGGAACTCCGCTCGTCCCGCCGCGGGAGTCGATGTCTTCCTCGCCGCGTCCGGACTGACCCTGCTCGGAGGGGCCGTCGTCTCCATCCTCGCCGGCCAAGCCCCGAGACGTCTGCGCCCCGTCGGCCGTGGCGTCCTCCTCCAACGCCTCGGGTGGGGACCAATCCAGGGCGGTTTCACTCTCTTTGACATCCTCCGGCGTGGGGCGGATCTTCTCCTGTTGCTCGGCGGACGGGTCGGCCTGTGAACGGACAATCGCTCGCGTCAGGCCGAGTGCTTGCTCCACTTGCTCCTGCAGGGCTTCCGGGTCGGTCTCCTCGACGAGATTCTCCAGGGTCTGTCGCAGCTGCGGATCGGTGACGCCAGGGAGCATCTGCCGTAGGGCACGCCGCTCGTCTTCCGTGAGGCCTGCCTGCTGGCCCTGCCGCAACTGCTCTTCAAGACGTGAGAGAAGCTCTTCCAGTGCCTGCGCTCGTTGTTGCTGTTCCTCGATGAGCTCCCCGATGGCTCCTGCCTCGCTGAGCAGGCTCCCCCCTGTAGTGGGCGCTCCCCAGATGTCGCTCAACACGTCCTCGAGACTGTCCGGTGCAGGAGTTTCCGCTCGCTCAACCGCAGTAGTCGACGGCATCAGCGCTCCTTGAGGAAACGCCGGGGCAGTCGGCTCCGGTAGAGCGGTCGCTGCCCGGTCTTCTCCGGCCGGCCGTGCCTCTGCGGAAGGGGGTTCAGCGATGCCGGCCGGTGGAAGGGGCGCGAATGCAACAAGCAGTGAAGACCCAATCAGAAGAAGGATTCCAACCGCCAACGGACCCACGTGCGAAAAACCGACGGGAAGGCCCTTCTTCCACGGGAGGGGTCCATCCTGAAAGTGTCTTTCGATGCGCCGCCGAAAGACGTCCCGGCCTCCGCGTTGGCGCAGCTCGAAAAGCGAACTCAGCCGCTCCGCGGTTCCCAGTGTCTGGTCGATCCGCAGCAGAATCCGTGGAAGGGAAACCTTCGGTCTTCGAACACCGAGGAACGCGAACAGGGCGCACGCAAGCGGCAGTGCGAACACGCCACCAAGCGCCGGCCAGCTGAGGGTTACGAGCCCAAAACGACGCGCCGCGACCACTGCAAGAGCCATCGCGCTGGCTACGGCGAGCACGCCTCCGGCGAGGCGAAGCCCCTGCAGGCGACGGGCCCTCCTCTCTACCGCACCCAGCAGGCGCGACAGGCTAAACACCGCCGTCACCTCCCAATCCCCGGCGCAACAAGAGCCAACACCCGGAAAGCAGCACCAGCGGGACCGCAAATGCGACGACCAGCCCACCGAGACTTTCCCCATCCAGTATTCGCGCTACCGCTGCCAAGGGACTGACGATGGGAACGCCGAAGAGCGGAATCGCGTAATAGAGGACGAATAGGCCATACTTCACAAGAAAACTCCGCGGAGCGTTGCGTCGGCCCGGGTTCTCGATCAGCCGGGCCGCGGTTGCACAGAGAAGGGACACAACCGTCGTGTAGAGGATGATCAGAGCAAATGCCCATTCCTTTCCAGGATACAGGGCCCACGCGAACACGAAATAGGGCAGGATGAGAGCTTGGGCGACAAGGACCCTCTCTGCAAGGAACACGATCGCTGCTCTTCCCCTCTCTCCTCGCGCGGCGCTCGCGGCACCGATATTGAGTCCGAAAATTCCAAGAAAGAGCGCGTAGGCATGGAAGAAAATCGGAATGCCGGGTAGAAACGCAATCCGGTCAAAATCGCGGATTAGACGTGCGGTGGGAATCGTGAGGAGCAGGCCGATTCCGCAGAACAGCAGCAGAGTAAAAAACGGTTGCCAGCTTTCCCGATCGATGAGCCCGTATTGTCTATTCACGATTCTCTCCGGCAACTGCAACAAGCAGAAGATCTCTCACTTTTGTTCGAGTGTTTCCACTGCGGTCCACACTTCGCTGCTCACGCGCCCCGAGAAGCCACACGCCTTCCCCCCAGAAGAAATCCGCAAAAAGTGTACGGGAAAGCGCAGTGCAATACTCCTGCCCCAAAACGACATCTTTCAGCGGAACCGCGTTTCTCAGGGCGAACGACTCCTCTCCCACGGGGATCTCGCCGATCGGAAACGCCGTCTCACCAACAATCACAACCGCAGTTTGGAGCGGCCCATCCAGTCCATTTCCAACTCTCACTTTTCCGTCTTCGAGAGTGGAGACCGTTACGGGGAGCACGCTGGAGGAAAACGCCCTCAGGGTGCGGCGTTCTCCCCTATCCAGACTCAATGACACCCCGTCACCGTCCAGCTCGATCGTCAAATCGTGCTCCTGCAGGCTGCGCGGCAGCTCCTGGATCAGGGCGGCACTGCCTCGCACTTGGATCCGCGCCGGACTGGCGGTGGCCTTGAATAAACCAAGATAATCAATCATGCTTCCGAAATAGCCTTTAATGCATAAGCTCGTATTTATGCTGTATAGATCTGCAATAACTATTTCCCGGTTTATATACAAACCAGACAAAACGCAGAGCGTTCCGCTTACAGCCAGCAGCGCTACCACTGTTTGTTTCGTCCTTTTCGTACGGTAAACGATGACGGTGAAGCCGCAAAGGCTGACCAGCACAAGCAGACTTGCCGCCGGGAAGCCGGGCCGCTGCAGTGACGTTGCCTCCCGCAGATCTCCCACCTCCGAGGCAAGTGACAGTAGCCTCGCCGGTGCAACAGCCGCCGCGATCGCTGAAAATTCGTCTTCCACTAGATCAGCTGACCTCACGGTGCTTAGGAAGACCGCTCCTGCGCCGTAGCGGCGCAAAACCACCAGCGGCAGGTCGTCGCGAGCCAAGGCTATCTCGGCTCCAGGGCGCAACTCTCCGTGAAGCGTCGTAACCCCGCCAACGTCGCTCAGACTGGGATTATCAAACGGCAGCAGCTCCCGCAGGGACGGAGAATCAAGGAGATAGAAGTCGGGCCCACTGAACAAAACGAGAGACCCTCCGGCCAGTACCCACTGCCCGATGGCCTCCCACTGGTCTTTGGAGATTCTATCGGTGATGGATCCGATCCACAGACTGCTCACCGCCTCGTATGCCGCCCAACGAACGGGAAGCGTACCCGGATCGACGGCCACGAACGCTTCGTCGAAATGCGGAGACAAGGTCCCCACGACAACC
The DNA here is from genome assembly GCA_964436395.1 of uncultured Gemmatimonadaceae bacterium. Classification (GTDB taxonomy): domain Bacteria; phylum Gemmatimonadota; class Gemmatimonadetes; order Gemmatimonadales; family GWC2-71-9; genus JBDGYW01. The sequence continues at coordinate 3,459 of CAYTDU010000414.1, forward strand.
GGAAACGGCGCTTCCTTGCGATCGTCGCGCAGTTCGATCGTTCTCTCAGCGAAGATTTCTTCCTCGTCGCTGAGGAGTTCAACCCGCAACGGATCGATGAAGTCGTAGATAGGGATTACGTGCTCCTGTTCTCCCGTCCCGCTGAGGCGCAAAGGGATCTTCGTTCGACTTTCTGCCTCACCGCGCCACGGATTGCCCACCCTTTGACTGACAACCAAGAAACCGGCAAAGGAGTTCCCTACACCAGCGATTTCAACTCGGAGCGGCGCGAGGTATTCCGGAACGAAGCGGCCGTCAAAGCCTGCCGTTACCGCAAGGTGTGGTGCGGCCGTGGCCCCAAGGGTGACCAGAACAACAGCAACTACGAACAGCATCCCAGCTTGTGATCGCGTATTCATCCCTTTAACAGCCGGGGAGGCCTTGTGAGTGCACCCCACTCTAGCAGGCTAGCGCGGCGTTGTCAAATCAATTACTGAGGGAGTTTGTCCACAGCGATTGCCGCGTCTTCGCTCAGGACGTCGGCATAGATCTGAGTGGTCTGAATGGAGCGATGACCAAGCTGTTTTTGAACCAAGCGGATGTTGTACTCGGATGCACGATACAGAAGCGACGCGTAGGTGTGGCGGCACGAGTGGATGGAGAAGCGCGAAGGTAGACCGATCGCTTCCGCGTTTGTCTTGAAGATACGATAGACCGCGGTGCGGGTCATCGGGCCGCCGCGCGCCGAGACGAAAAGCGGTTCCCGGCCGCCTACGGGCTCACCGATCCGCTGCTTCCACGTTAGAAACTCAAGCAGATGATCGCGTAGATCCTTTCCCATCTTGACGCCCCGCTTCTTGTGGCCCTTGCCGTCCCTGACGATCAGCGAAGCGGCCTCTCGATCCAGGATGACGTCGCGAATCCGTAAGCTGCAGATCTCAGAAACCCTTAGGCCGGCGTCCAGCGCGACGTGTAGGATGGCCCAATCACGGACCGGGTTCGCACGGCCGTCGGCATCGATCGCCTCGGCCCGTCGACGGCAATGGTCCTTCAACGCGCGCACCTGTCGCGGGGTCAGGAAGTCCTCGTGAGTGACGTCTAGTGGCATGCGTCCCCTTTCGAAACGTGGGATACGGTAGCGTATGGCGCAACCCAGGCGGAGGAAAAATGTCGCAACAAAAGGGCACTTTTGTTGCGAAAGAAGTCCGAACAAGCGAAAAAGCCCTTCCCAAGGAACTTTTAGAATCTCAGGCCGCGGGTTCTGCGCGCGTGCGCGATTCCGGCACCCTCGTATCGCCTACGAACAGACCCAGGCTCGAGTCGCCGGAGGCGATTTACGGGCCTCTCATTCGATCGTGTACCGCTCGATGATTTTCCTCTCCTCTCCGGCGACCTCTCCGAGCACCTCGAAGTACGACGCAATCCCGGATTGCTTGAGCTTTTCTCGCAACAGGTTATCGAGTTGGAAGATCCCGGCGGAGTTGGACATCTCGACGTGGATCTTCACCGGCCGCTCGTCCCCCTTCATGATCCGCACTTTCTTTATCGCCATCGCGGAGACGGAATGGATCGTCGGCTCACCGGCGGTGAACGGGATGCGCGCTCGCCCCGCTTCCATGTCCAGGGCGTCGGCGACCTTCACGATCCCCGCCTCGACGGTCAGCGGAGCGATGTCGCGACGGTGGGCGTGGATGGCGTGGAGGATCTCTCCTTCGAGAATCGTGGCCGGCTCCTCTGAATACAACCCTTCAAGGAACTGTCGAATGAGGCGGGGGGCAAGGATGAGGGATAGCTCCTCGTGGTTTTGACGGTGGATGACGTGGCCGATGTCGTGCAGCAC
>CAYTDU010000415.1:0-5265 GCA_964436395.1 uncultured Gemmatimonadaceae bacterium
GTCATCAATTGGTTGTTTATTACCTTGACTATCTAGGTCATGGCGTTTATGATTGACCAAGATCATCTAGGTCAATGCCATGACAAAAGACTCAATCGAGTTGGTCCAAGGGACTCTCGAGTTCCTCATTCTCAAAACCCTGAGTAGGGGCGATCCGATGCACGGCTTCCAGATCCTGCAGTGGATCTATGATGCCACCAACAAAACCCTGTCCATCGAAGAAGGAAGCCTTTACCCGGCACTCCACCGTATGGAGCGGCGGAAATGGATCAAAGCCGACTGGGCTACCTCGGAAAAGGGGCGCAGGGCGAAGTACTATCGACTCACGGCCGCCGGCCGTAAGCAGCTGACACGACAGGAACGTCAATGGAAAGGATACGTTGCTGCCGTTGACAAGATCGTGAAGTCTGTAGAGGCGACAGCCTGATGGGTCTTAGGCGAAAGCTGAATCGATCCGAATCCGTCGATCGTGAAATCCAACATCACCTCGACGAGTCAGTCGATTTCCTGATGGAAGAGGGACTGACGCGCGAAGCGGCGGAACGTGAGGCTCGACGTCGGTTCGGCGACGTTCATAGTGTACGCAATGAGTGCCAACACATCGCGGCCATAACGGAACGCCGGATGATGGTTTCGGCGGCTGCGAGTTCAGTGGGTCGGGACATCTGTCATGCCCTGCGGATGTTTCGACGTGCACCCACGTTCACGGCTACCGTGGTCCTGGTGTTGGCCGTCGGGATTGGTGCAAACGTCGCAATGTTCGGGGTAACTCACGCCGCTCTGTTTCGTGCGCTTGGTTTCCCAAACCCGGATCGGTTGGTATTGGGCAGAACGACGCTCGACGGGAGGTTGAACCCGCTGGTGTCATTGCCCGACTACTATGACCACCGAGATCGAAGTGAATCGTTCGCCTCCCTTTCAGTCATTAGGGAGGCTGCATTGCAGCACACGGTTACGGGAGATGCGGAACCCGAGCTCGTATCTGGCGTCTACGTTTCCGTGAACCTGTTCCAAACGCTTGGCGTCGTTCCTGCCGCGGGCCGGCTGTTCACAACCAACGACGCAGTGCCTGACGCGGCCAACGTGGTAATGATCAGTCATGCCTACTGGCAGCGTCGTTTCGACAAGGCTTCCGAAGTCATTGGGGCCACAATACCAATAGACGGCGTTGAGCACACTATCACAGGTGTGACTCCAGCGGGTTTCTTCTTCCTGCATGACGCAGACATATGGCGACCGCTACGAAGCGTGAGTGGCAGGAACTACTATCGCTGGATTGTCGTAGGCCGACTCGCACCCAACGTGACCCTGCAACAAGCACAGAGTGAATCGGATGTATTGGCGGCGCAGCTCGCGTTGGCTTATCCAGAGTCCAACACCGACAAAGGGCTGCTTCTCACTCCGTTGCAGGAAGCACTGACCGAAGATCACGGCCCGACCTTGTTCTTGCTGTCGGGTGCGGTTGCACTAGTCCTACTGATTGCGTGTGGAAACGTCGCGAGTCTGTTGCTTGCCCGTGGTTCACAGCGCCGCGCGGAACTTTCCGTCCGTGCGGCTCTGGGCGCGTCGTTTGGGCGGCTGATGGGTCAACAACTCACCGAGAGTCTGCTGATCGCAGTCGTCGCCGGAGCACTGGGGGTAACGCTGGCAGTGTGGATGCAGCAGTTCGTTCTCGCTATCCTGCCGATGAATTCGCTAGGTGTTCGGGATATCGGCATATCCATGCCAATGCTCGGCTTTGGGTTGGCCCTTTCAGTTGGAACCGCACTGTTGTTCGGCTGTCTTCCCGCACTCTCGGGCGCTCACGCCAACGCTGCCGAAGACTTGAAAGCCGGAAGCAGAGCTTCTTCAAGCCGCGGAGCCACATGGACAAGGAGTATGTTGGTCGTGCTTCAGGTGGTGATGTCCGTAGTCCTGTTGACAGGCTCCGGGCTCCTGATCCGTAGTCTCATGAGGCTACGGGCAGTAGAAATCGGATTCGAGACTCAGAATTTGGCTACTACTGAACTGCGACTCCCCTCTTCCAGATACCATGCAATGGCTGCTCGGGCACCGTTCTTCAGTAGCCTCCTCGATCAAGTCCGGAACCTCCCAGGCATTGAGTCTGCTGCACTCATCGACCGTTTGCCGATCCGCGATGCGGGTACGGAATGGCCCCTATGGATGCCGGATGTTCCACCGACCGTTATCAGCGAAGCGCCTCCGGCTTACTCGAGAACGGTTATGCCCGGATATTTCGGTGCCATGGGAATTCCCTTCCGCTCGGGTCGTGACTTTCGCAACACGGATGACCTCGACAGCGGGCTGATGGTAATCGTAAACGAAGCGATTGCCAGGGCATTCTTCTCGGATCGAGATCCAATCGGTCGAGAACTGAGCTTCAACCTCTATGGAGAGATGGCGACGACCGCCACGATCGTGGGTGTCGTAGAAAACGTCCGCATCAGCTCGCTTACCGCTGAACCGGGCTTTCAGATCTACCTCCCCTATGCCCAGAAACCCACGTTGAGGATGTCTCTGATCGTGCGCACGCGAATGCCCCGAGCCGACCTGGTCGACGCACTTCAAGCTGCCGTTTGGGCCAACGATCCTGATATCCCGCTAGGCGGGTTGGCGGGGTTGGAGGAGATCATCGAGGCCTCTCTCTGGGGAGAACGGGTACTGGGCGGTATGGTTGCCATCTTTGCTGCAACGGCGTTGTTGCTTGCGGCGATGGGATTGTATGGAGTGCTCGCGCACTACGTCGTTAGAAGGACACGAGAAATCGGCGTCAGGATTGCGTTAGGGGCTGCAGCTCACAGGGTCGTGGCGCTCGTGTTGGTAAAGGGCGTTGGCCTGGTTGGAATGGGTCTTGTTATCGGTGTTCTTTGTTCTCTTGCTGCCACGCGGCTTCTTCGGCAGCAGCTCTTCGAGGTGGGCCCAGGCGATCCGGCAACGTTAGCCGGAGTAGTCGTGTGTTTCATAACGGTTGGAACCCTGGCGTGTTTGCTTCCGGCGGTACGGGCCGCACGTGTGGATCCTCTACTAGCGCTCAGTGCGGACTAGCGATGAAATCGTTAGGTTGAGCCGGCACCAGGCAGGTTTACGGTAGCCGGTGACGTGAACCACGACCGAGGCGTCGCGGCCGTGGTTCTCCCTCCCAAACCGATGGCTCCGGGCTCCTACCTCCGAGGCGTTCCCTAGTCCCTTACCATGAACCGCTCGAACCAGTTGCGCAGGTATAGCTGTACGCGGATGAAGTTGGTGGGTGGCCGGGAGCGGCTGTGCCAGCCATCGGTCAACCGCACCATGGCAGTCGGAATCTTGCGCATCTTGAGCGCCCGGTAGAATTGCTCGGTCTGCTCCATCGGCGTGCGAAGATCGCGCTCGCCGGTCATCAGCATCGTCGGTGTCGTCACGTTGCCGACGTACATGAGTGGAGATCGTTGCAGGTGCTCGCTCGGGTCCTCCCACGGCATATGCTCGAAGTTGTAATACCAGGATGCGCCGTCGGTGGTGCCGACGAAGCTGATCCAATTGATCACCGGCGCTTTAGAGACTGCTGCAGTAAAGCGATCCGTGTGCCCGACAATCCATGCGGTCAGCACGCCGCCGCCGCTGCCGCCATAGACAAACAGGTTGCGTTCATCGATGTAACCCCGCGAGATCACCTCGTCGACGCCTGCCATTAGATCGTCGTAGTCTTTATCGGGGTACGCGTTCTTGATCGCGTTGCCGAACTCGCTGCCGTACCCGGAGCTGCCGCGCGGGTTGGTGTACAACACCACGTAACCGTTCGCGGCGTGCTCTTGATTTTTGAAGTCAAAGGCGAAGCTGTACATGGAGTGCGGACCGCCGTGGATGCGCAGGATGAGCGGGTATCGCTGATTCGGATCGAAGTCGGGAGGCTTGACGATCCAGCCGTGGATCTGCCAATCGTCAACCGATTCGTACCAGAATTCCTCCACCTCACCTAGCTCTACTTCTTCGAGGTGCGTTCTGTTTGTCACATGGAGCGTTTCAATATTCGAGGGCCTTCTGAGATTGAACGAGACCAGGTTCCGCGGCACATGCGGGCTGGTCATCGTCGCTACGACCGTGCCGTTGCGGCCGATATCACCCACGCTGAGTAGATAGTTGCCATCGGTCACCGGTCTAGGGTCACCGTTCAGAGGTGCGAACCAGAGGTGGGAGGTGCCCCTCATCGACGCCGTGTAATAGATACCGCTGCCATCGTGGGCCCAGGTCAGATTACCCGGCGACCGGCCCATCTCAGATGCCAAGAGCCGCGGGTTAGACCCATCGGCGTTCATGACATAGAGGCCTGACTCGACGTACGTGTCGGTGCTCCAGTCATTGCCGGTATAGGCGATCAAGTTGCCGTCCGGCGATGGCACAGGGCTACCGTCTGGGCCTCGACGAGTGGTGAGCTGCCGCACCGCACCGGTTTCCACATCCACCGAGTAGATCTCCGACTCCCTCCACACATGCTCGGCGTCTTCGACACGCAGTGACGAAAAGACCATCGACCGGCCGTCTGGCATCCAGCGGAAGGAACTATGATTCCAGTCGCCGCTCGTGATTTGGCGCGGCGCACCTCCTGTGGCTGGAACCACGAACACGTGTCGGTATCCCAATGGGCGCCACCCGCTGCCGTCGCTGCGATAGTTGAGGCGTTCGACTATGCGGGGGGACGCTGTCCAATCGGCGCCGTCCGGGCGCGTCGGCATGTCGATACGCCACTCGGGCCCCAGCGATTCGGGCACCAGCATCTGGAACGCAATCGACTCACCGTCGGGCGCCCACCTGATGCTGGAAGGCGAGCCCTCCGCCAGGCGAGTGACCTGACTCGTGGCGCCCTCGGCATCCATCCAGCGCACGAATATCTGACTGCCCCTCGGGTCGCCGGAAGCTGTGTAGGCGAGGCGAGTGCCGTCGGGTGACCAACTGGGCGATGAGCCCTCTACCAGGAAACGGTTCTTGGTGCCGTCCGCGTTCATGATCCAAAGGGCCGAATCCCAGCTGTCGTTCATCGGATCGATGAAGCGGCGTTGATAGACGATTCGGGTGCCGTCGGGCGATAGCTGCGGGCTGGACACGTCTTCCCAGGATAGGTAGCGATCGAGCGTCAGGCGCCCCTCTCCATTCTGCGAGAATGCCGGAGAACCTACAGCCAGGGCCAGCAACAAGAGAGTGGACGAGAATGCGCAACGAAGCTGGATGTTCATTACTGCCTCCCATTGATGAGATTCCAATGAGAGGAGTCTACGTGCCGGGACGAGCGGA
>CAYTDU010000416.1:0-5262 GCA_964436395.1 uncultured Gemmatimonadaceae bacterium
CAGGGCGAAAGTATGTATGAAATAGAGACGGCTAAAGCAACTATGGATGGTAGGGAGCGCGGCAGCCAGACTCCAGATCCTCTCCGCCTCTCCGAGCGGTCACTCTTGTCGACTAACCACGTATTGATTGACCACATTGTCCCATTCACCTCTTGCTTTCAGCAGAGCTTCAGCAAACTCACGTACGGCGCCAGCACCTCCGGACCGCACGGTTGAATATTTCGTTAGCTCCTGCACTTCAGGGACCGCGTTTCCGACTCCTACAGGCAATCCCACGAGCTTCATCAAAGGGACGTCCGGAATGTCGTCGCCCACAAACGCGACCTCGTCGAATTCTACACCCAACCGCCCTAATAATGCCCTGAACGGCGGGATTTTCCGAGCGTCAGCGACCTGGATTACTTCCTCGATGCCCAATTCGCGCGCGCGAATCGTCGTTGCCTCGGAAACTCGACCGCTCACGATCGCCACCGTTATCCCCGCCGCCATGATTAGCTTGATACCGACCGAATCCTGAGTGCTGAACTTCTTGATCTCGATTCGTTCAGTGCCAGCCACACCCATGTATACACCAGCATCGGTCATGACACCATCCAAATCAAATGCCACAACTCGGACTTGCTTGGCCAGCGTAGGATCTATGCTCTTGGACTTGTCTATCGCGCTGCCCGCCATACGTCCAGCGTCCTTTCGATAATATGATCCAACTCGCCGAGCGGGACCATGGTGGCGCTGTCAGATGAGGCTTGCGCCGGATTTGGATGTGTTTCAAGGAAGAACCCGTCAGCACCAGCTGCCGCGGACCCCTTCAAGAGATCGGTACAGTACTCACGGTTTCCACCACTGCTGCCGCCGGTTCCCAAACCGGGGCGTTGGAGTGAGTGCGTAGCGTCGTATAAGACAAAAGCGCCCGTGGCTTCACGGAGCCTGCGAAAGTTCCGCATATCGACGACCAGATCTCCATATCCGAAAAACGCTCCCCTTTCGGTGACCGCAATGTCTGCATCCCCTACGCTTCTTACCTTCCCTACCGCCCCTGCCATCGCCTCCGCCGACATCCACTGCCCTTTCTTGATGTTGACGGCTCGCCCAGAAGCGCCCACTGCCAACAGTAGATCAGTTTGGCGGCATAGAAATGCCGGAACCTGAAGGCAATCCACTACAGAGGCTGCCTTTTGTGCTTGCCACGGCTCGTGAACGTCCGTGAGCAAGGGAATACCTATCTCGTTCTTGACCTGCTGCAACTCTTCCAACCCGCGGTCAATGCCAGGACCCCGCGGCGCATCCGCATTTGAACGGTTGGCCTTGTCAAAACTCGCCTTGAAGATCACGCGCACCGAGTGTTTCTCGGAGAGTTCGAGTAGATGCTCGGCTACTTTCATGTTTGTTGACCGGTCCTCCAAAACGCATGGACCGGAAACGATAACCGGGGCGGGCGACCAGAATGACACGGTCTCAACTCCTCGACTTGGCCTTGTGCTCTTTGGCTGCCTGTATGAAGCTTGCGAACAGAGGGTGCGGCCGCATTGGTCTCGACTTGAGTTCGGGGTGGAACTGACAGCAGATGAACCACGGGTGCTGTGGTAGTTCAATCATCTCCACCAAAGACTTGTCAGGTGAGAGTCCCACCAAACGCATCCCATTTTGGGTCAGCGTGTCTCGGAAACTGTTGTTGACCTCGTATCTGTGCCGATGCCGCTCGCTCACTTGGTTGAATCCGTAGATTGCCGATACACGCGAACCGTTAGCCAGCTCGCAAGGGTACGCTCCCAAGCGCATAGTGCCTCCGTAGTCATCCACGTCGCGCTGCGATTCCATGAGCGAGATGACCGGGTGCTCGCAGTCTTTGGCGAACTCACTGGAGTTGGCGTCGGCCAGGCCGCAAACGTTTCTGGAAAATTCGATTATTGCAGTCTGGAGGCCGAGGCAGATGCCGAAGAACGGAACATCGTGCTCTCTCGCATGTGTCACTGCTTCCACCATGCCCTCGACTCCGCGGATACCAAAGCCTCCCGGCACCAGCAGACCATCAAAATCTGAGAGCAACTCCTTCGAGCGCTCGGCATCCGCGAAATCGCCGCTTTGGAGCCATTCGATCTCAATACCGACGCAGTTGGCGATGCCTCCATGGATCAGCGCCTCTCTGACAGAGGTATAGGAGTCGCCCATCGTAGTGTATTTCCCGACTATGGCGATCCGCACTTGTCCGGAGGGCTCCAGTATGCCGTTCACCATCGCTCGCCAGCTGTTGAGATCGGGCTCTTGACCCTCGATGTTGAGCCGCTCGCATATGGCCCGGTCGAGCCCCTGTTCGTGCATCTTGAGCGGGACTTCGTAGATGGTCGGCACATCTCGATTCTCGATAACGTTCCCGAAATCGACATTGCAGAACAGGGCGATCTTGCGGCGGATTTCCTCGGACAGAGAGTGCTCGGACCGACAGATGAGGATATCCGGCTGAATTCCAATCTGCATCAGTTCCCTGACGGAGTGCTGTGTGGGTTTGGTTTTGACCTCACCGCTCGCGCCGATGAAAGGGAGGAGTGTGAGGTGGATGAAGAGCGCATTGTCCCGACCAACTTCCTGCCGAAACTGACGGCAGGCCTCGAGGAACGGCTGGGATTCGATATCACCCACGGTGCCGCCAATTTCGGTGATAACCACATCGTGTTCTGGCGCAAGCCGCTTGATCGCCGACTTGATCTCGTCGGTGATGTGGGGAATGACCTGCACAGTGCTGCCCAAATACTCACCGCGCCGTTCTTTCGTGATCACTGACAAGTAGATCCGGCCGGTAGTCACGTTGTTGACCTGGGACAGCGATCGGTCGATGAAGCGCTCGTAATGGCCTAGATCGAGGTCTGTTTCAGCGCCGTCGTCCGTCACATAGCACTCGCCGTGCTGAAACGGCGACATAGTACCCGGATCGACATTGATATAAGGGTCGAACTTCTGGATGGTGACCGAAAGCCCGCGTTCTGCCAACAGTCGGCCCAAAGATGCCGCGGCGATGCCTTTGCCAAGACCTGAAACCACGCCGCCCGTAATGAAGATGAATTTTGCGCTCATGCGTTTGTCCGAGTTGTTACTAATGAATGTTGTGCGTTTGCCAGGTCTTGGGGCGTATCTATGCCCGAATCTGTCGGTTCATTCAAGATTGAAACGCCTATCGGCATACCATGATGCAATGGTCTCAATTGCTCGAGACCATCTTGAAATTCTGGTTCCGTTGGCGGAAGCGACACCCATTCGAGCAGGGATTCGCGAGTGTATGAGTAGACGCCCAGGTGCAGGAAAACGCCCATTTCGCTGCCTATTTGTTGGGTTTCGGGCGGAATGTGGCGTGAGAACAAAGTCGCCCTTCCGCCGGCGTCCACCGTCACCTTCACCCTGTTCCGATCCAGTTCATGAGCTGGTAGGAGTGGGGCCGCAGTGGTGCCCAGCGGGAAACCTCGATCGAGTTGGTTGAGTGCACCGACCGCCGCTGTCTCAGGGAGAAGCGGCTGGTCAGCTTGAATGTTGAGAACTCGGTCAAATCCTGCGAATTCGCGAGATTGAACCACCTCGGCAACCCGTTCCGTGCCTGACTTGTGGTCTGACCTGGTTCGTACTATCCGCACCCCGGTTCCCGAGGCTGCCTCCTCGATTCGATCGTCATCCGTAGCGACGACTACCTCCGCATCGAGCCCAAAGCTCAACACCCTGCGGGCAACATGCGCAATGAGAGGATCGCGGTTGATTTTGGAGAGAAGTTTTCCGGGAATTCGGGTCGAGCCGAACCGTGCCGGCAAAACAATCAGGGGGTGCACGGCGAAAGTTAACAGGAGTTTGAACGAGAGTCAAAACGCATGCCAGGTAGGAGACGGGATGCTGGCTTGTTCGTGTAAGATGTTGTAATTATTGAGCTTTACGTACACGTAATGAAGTTACACCTGAAGTGCAGGACTCAAACGCAGCGTGCATTTCGCACTGCCTTTCACCCCCTCGGGTGATACCTTTTGTGCACGCTTCTGAGGAAGTCGCGATCCACATGGGTGTAGATCTGCGTTGTGGATAAATCGGCGTGGCCCAACATCTCCTGCACCGCGCGGAGATCTGCCCCGCCCTCCAGCATGTGCGTTGCGAAAGTATGTCTGAGCGTGTGTGGGCTGACCTTCTTCTTGATGTCCGCGCGCTCAGCGCAGCGTTTGATGATACCCCAGGCACCTACCCTGGAAAGCGGTTGCCCACGCGCATTCAGAAATAGCCGCCCCTGCGTACGTCCTTTGTCGAGTGTAGGACGCACTTCCCGTGCGTAGACGGCAGCGGCACCCATGGCTCGGCGCCCGATTGGCACCAAGCGCTCCTTGGAGCCCTTTCCGAAAACTCGCACGAGCGCGTCGTCGAACCAGACGTCGTTCAGAGCCAGGCCTATCAGCTCGGATACACGTACTCCTGTGGCGTAGGCAACCTCCAACAGCGCTCGGTCGCGCCACGCGAGCGGTTCGTCAGGGTTTGGCGCAGCCAGAAGAGCCTCTACCTCTTGGACAGTCAGGATTTCCGGCAAGGTACGCCAGGTTTTGGGCGTCTCGAGTTGGCCGCTTGGGTCCTTGGTGAGATGGCCCTCACCGATCAAAAACCGAAAATACGTGCGAATGGCCGAGATTCCACGCCGGATGCTGGTGGGGGCGAGGCCGAGATCTTTGAGTTCGTATATGTGGTCGCGCAGCAGTTCCGGAGTTATTTGCTCCGGTGTTGTGGCCTTCTTGGACACTGAATACTCAGCGAGCCTTCTGATGTCTCTCAGGTAGTTTTCGACCGTGTGTGGGCTGCTACCAGCCTCGAGCCCGAGGTAGTCCTCGAAAGCTTCTATCCAAAATGCTCTGTCGACTGCCTGTGACTCAGAAGAGTCGTACTTCATCTTTGGTGGCCTTGTGGCTCGGCGCCGGTTCTTTTTCGCGCTCGGAGCACGAGGGCGACGCCGATGCCACAACAGATCAGAGCGAGAATCACCAGTCCAAACCAATTCATATGGGCAACGATCACTGCAACGTCATCGAGTCTCGGAATCAAGTTGGCTGCCACATATGTGAGCGCGCCGTACCAAATTCCTGAGGCTACGATCATTGGAGTAAGGGCTTTGAAGCTCTTCAGCCCCGCATCGCCGGCAAACGGCGGAATCACGGCCCTGGCCCCGGGAATGAAGCGACTTAGAAAAATGCCCCACGAGCCGTGGCGTTCATAGAGACGCTGCGCTCCCAGGTTCTTGACGGCAACGTCGAG
>CAYTDU010000417.1:0-5255 GCA_964436395.1 uncultured Gemmatimonadaceae bacterium
GCTTGGTAGACTGTTCGGGAGGCCTCCTCCACGGCGGCCTGCGCAACCGGAATAACGGCCTTCGCGTCTTCCAACCCCTGGCGTACGCGGTTTATTGTTGCCCGGTCATCTTTGATCGATTTAACTGTTGCTTCAATCGCGAGACGCGACGCCTTCTCACCAGCTGCGTGGCCGCCCATGCCATCACTCACGATGTACAAGCCAATATCGTTGTCGATGTACAGTGCGTCTTCGTTCTGGTCTCGCATCTTGCCGATGTCGGTACGGCCAATGCCTAGAGACTCCATGGAGCCATCCTCGACATGAGGTTCATGATGCGCATCGCATCCAGTCCGTAGTCAATCATGCGTGTCAACGAAGCAGCATGAAGATTGCGTTTTCCCGGCGACGCACCAGCACCAGCAGCGTATCTTCTTCAGAAGTCGGGATTCTACTGAGTTCATCGATGCTCCTCACGGGGATAGTGTTGATCTCGGTGATCACATCTCCTGGCTGCAGCCCCGCCTCTGCAGCGGCTGTCGCCGGTCGTACCTCCGTCACCTGTATGCCCTCGACCAACCCAAACAGCGGTGAGCGCGTGTCGAGTTGAGCCAGCGATGCTGATGTTCACCACCGCGGGCGTAATCCGTTCCACCAAAGGCGCCAAGGAGTTGAGCGAAGGGGCTGACGCCGCGCGCCTGGGAGTCTGGGCAACTGACGTCGCGCACCAACCCAGCAACGCAGACAATGCCAGGGCTGAGGTCGTGTAGCGATGTTTCACGTTCGCGGTCTCCGTCGTAGGGCGCGAGGGGGCAGGATGTTACGCGGAACGCTACCTGTGAAACATGTAACCTTGCGTTGGGGGGGCACAAGAGCGCATTCTGACAATGCTCAGCTGCTTGAGCAACGCTTGTGCGTTTGAATGCCGACCTGGAGGAACGGTTATGCAACGTTCAACACGCTTCAACACAACCTACATCGGCTTGGCTCTACTTCTAATCCTCCTGATGCAAGGAACCTGGAGTCAGATGAGGTCGGCGAGGACAATCACTTACAGTGAGTTCCAGACGCTGCTCGAAGCCAAACAGGTGAGTGAGGTATTCATCACGCGTGATCGGGTGAGTGGGACGCTCACAACTGCCGTCGAAGGCAGCGATCGCTTTGTTACCAACCGAGTCGAGCCTGAGCTCGCGGCACAGCTGGAAGAACACGGCGTGGAGTACTCGCAGCGGCGAGAGAATACCATGTTCTCGACAATGCTCTCATAGGTGCTTCCCATGGCGCTGTTCTTGGCCATCTGGATATTCCTCACCAAGCGGATGGCGGGAAGCGCGGGTGGCGGTTTGATGGCCATTGGCAAGAGCAAAGCAAAGGTCTACGTAGAGACTGACACCAAAGTCACGTTCGCTGATGCAGCCGGCGTCGACGAAGCCAAGCACGAGCTCCAAGAGGTTGTCTCTTTCTTGAAGGATCCCAGCTCGTACGGCCGCCTGGGCGCCAGAATGCCTAAGGGCGTTCTCTTGGTCGGTCCTCCCGGCACCGGCAAGACGTTGTTGGCGCGCGCAGTGGCAGGGGAAGCCGGGGTTCCATTCTTCTCGATTAGCGGTTCAGAATTCGTCGAGATGTTCGTGGGTGTCGGGGCTGCCCGCGTCCGTGACTTGTTCGAGCAAGCCCGCCAGAAGGCGCCGTGTATAATTTTCATCGACGAGTTGGATGCAATGGGTGCGGCCCGCCACGTGCGTTCCTTTGCTGGCGGCCACGACGAAAAAGAACAGACACTCAACCAGCTGTTGGTGGAACTGGACGGGTTCGATGTGACGAGCGGCATCGTGATTCTCGCCGCCACGAACAGACCGGAGATTTTGGACCCGGCGCTGCTGCGTGCTGGGCGGTTCGATAGGCAGGTGCTGGTCGATCGGCCTGACCGTCAAGGCAGGGTAGCGATCCTCGAGGTTCATATGAAAAGAATCTCGTTGGCCAAGGACATCGACGCCGACACGGTCGCAGCGCTGACTCCCGGTTTCACCGGCGCTGATCTCGCAAACCTGGTGAACGAGGCTGCGTTGATCGCCACCCGGCGTGGCGCATCTGATGTTTCGGTGGCTGATTTCACAGAGGCAATTGAACGCATCGTTGCGGGCCTGGAAAAGAAGAACCGCCTGCTGAATCCCGCCGAGCGGAAGATTGTCGCCTATCACGAAATGGGTCACGCGCTCGTCGCCCTCGGCTGTCCGCTGTGTGACCCGGTCTACAAAGTATCGATCATCCCTCGTGGAATCGCCGCGCTTGGGTATACGATCCAACGCCCAACTGAGGAACGATACTTGATGACGGCTCAGGAACTCGAGCAGAAAATGGCGGTCATACTTGGCGGACGAGCGGCGGAACATCTCGTTTTCGGCCACCTCTCCACCGGCGCCGCCGACGATCTCAGCAAGGCGACCGATATCGCGCGTAGCATGGTCACGCGGTACGGAATGGTGGAGGAGCTAGGACACGTAGCGTACGATAGTGAACCAGCTAGCCTTTTGGGTGTAGCCGCGCCGGGTCTAAAGACGCGAGAATACAGCGAGGATACCGCTCGCGAGATCGATACCGCTGTGCGAGCTCTGGTCCAGCAAGCGTTCGAGTCAGCACGCACGTTACTGGTGCGGCACCGCGAGGTGCTGGAAAAGGCGGCTGCCGAGCTATTAGAGAAGGAAACGCTTGGCGAAACGGAGCTTAGGAGGTTGTTCGGCACAGCTGAGGGCGCCACTGCTGAACAGATGAGCCGGAATCCTCCTCATTAGTGACTGCCAGATCCTTTTTTCCGGTACGACGTGTCAAAATCACCAAGCCGCTCGGTGACCAGGATCGATCACTCTGACCAAATCACCCCTCGTAGAGCCTATCCACCATTCCTAGTCGGAAGTACGTTTCCTATGCCCCCCCACCCCGGGGGGGCGCTCGCCTATATGTAGCCGCACGGTTGGAGGTATCCCGATGAACAGATGTTTCAAGAAATGCACCGTAGCTTCTGTGCTCATTCAAGTAGTGCTGCTATCCGCGTGCTCCTCACGGACAACGGTGGAGCGTGTCGAACCGGATCAGGTGATGGACCTTTCCGGCAACTGGAACGACACTGACTCCAGACTCGTGGCGGACGAGATGATTCGCGACGCCAGCTCCATGCCTTGGTCGCGCCGTTTCATGGAGGCCAACGCTGGCCGGCGCCCAGTGGTGGTCGTTGGACGGGTTGCCAACAAGTCAGCCGAACACATCAATACGCGGACGTTTATCCAGGACATCGTCAACTCGTTCTTGCGTACCGAAACCGCGCGCGTTGTGTCTAGTCAGGACCAGCGGGAACAGGTTCGTGACGAACGCTGGGACCAGCAGAATTTCGCGTCTCCAGAAACGAGAGCAAGGCTTCAAGAAGAGCTCGGAGCGAACTTCATGCTGCTCGGCGAGATAAACACGATCTTCGATCGCGAGGGCGGTCGGGAGGTGAAGTACTACCAGGTCGACCTCAACCTCACGGATCTGGAAACTAGCGAGCTCGTTTGGGTTGGCCAGAAACGAATCAAGAAGTTTGTACGGCGCTAACCCTCGAACCAGCGTAACAAAGCTATGGACTTAAAACGGTCCGGTATCGGGCTCGCGGTCGGTTGCGCCCTTATGCCGTTATTGGTCGCGGCGTGCGGACGCAACCCGCAGCTCGACATCCCGCCCGATTCGCCGTTCACAAGCCGCTCGATCAGCCGTTACGATGCCGCACTACGTCACTATGTCGTGGCCGGCGACTCTACCATGCTGGATCGGATCGAGGAGGCCGGTCCTGCGGACCGGCTGGTGCGGTTTCTGAACCGTGGCCTCTACCTTCACCGGCTGGGACGTTTTGCCGAAAGCAACTCCGCTCTCCAGGAAGCCGAGGCTTTGGCAGAACAACGCTATTCCAGGAGCATCTCGCAGAGCATCGCCGCCTTCATGGTGAGCGATCAGGTCCTCGACTACACGCCGCCGGCACACGAGCGGGCGATGATCCACTACTACGGTATGCTCAACTACCTGGCGTTGGGAGACCTGGAGGAGGCCTTGGTCGAGGCTCGGCGCGCCAACAACTATCTGTATCGGTACAACCAGGACAACGCGGGGCACCGTTCCTTTTCGAACGACGGACTGGTGCAGTACATGGCCGGGCTGCTGCATTGGTCGGGCGGCGATGACAATGACGCGCTCGTCTCGCTGCGCCAGGCCGATTTGGCCTTCGACAACTACCGAGCCCGTTACGGAATTGACGCACCACCCGGATTCGGTCGTGACCTTTATCGGTTGGCGCAAAGGGTCGGCGTGCCTGAAGTGGCCGATATGGCAGTGTCGAAGTACAGGTATGAACCCGACACCGCGACGACTGCCAATCGCGGTCTTGGAGAGCTGCTTGTAATCATCGAAAACGGGTTTGTGGCGCACAGAGCTGAAGAGAAGCTGTACATACCGATCACTCGCAGGGAAAAACGCGCGATCGCAAGCGGCAGTGTGGATTCGATACTCTTTGCCACAGCGAACATTCTGGTGCGGACTGTCGTCTTCATGAATCAGGCATCGCGGGAAGCGCGATCGTATCTACAGGAATATGAGGGACTTGTGATACTCGGGTCGATGGCGCTCGACGCGGACTTGCTGTCGTTTGCTTGGGCGTCGTACCAGCTCGACGCTCACGGAGCAACTGACGTTAGTGCAGTGGTGAACGGCGTCGAGGCTCAACAAGCCGTCGTGGTCAATGACCTGTCGGCCATCGCCGCCCGCGACTATGAAGAACAGAAGCCAAAAATACTCGGACGGATGGTGGCGAGAGGGCTGTTCAAGGAGGTGACGGCGTCCAAGGTCGAGTCAACGGCGAGAGACAGGGCGGGGCCTATTGTGGGATTGCTTGCGAGACTGGGGCTACGGACAGCGGCGACTCTCACCGAACGAGCCGACCGACGGAGCTGGTCTTTGCTGCCGGCGGAGGTACGCGTGGCACGGTTCACATTGGAGCCTGGGCCGCACGCCGTCTCGCTGCGTGTGCGAGATTCGGGCGGCAGGGTCCGTGTTGTCGATCTAGGAGAGGTGGTGGTGCGGCCGGGCGAGCTCACGGTCAGTAGCGCGTTCGTGACCGGCGACAATTCGGGCCACCTAGCACGATTTAGAGCGGCGACGGTGCAAGTTGATTACTGGGCTCCCACTGTACGACCAAGTCGATAGTTTGTGGTGCCTGTTCAGGCACCGTACTCCCGTCCTTTGAGTGTTGTTCCGAC
>CAYTDU010000418.1:0-5244 GCA_964436395.1 uncultured Gemmatimonadaceae bacterium
GCGTGTTCCGGCGATTCGGAGTATTAGTTGTGATGTGTCGCGTCGCTACTATCGGTTATCATGTTGTAGCACATATTCCCCCAAGAGATCACCGCTTTGTGGGCACCCTGTTGATCGCAGTGTTCTATGTAGCCATAGGAATACTAATTGCCTCTCCGCTGGGGCGATCACGAATCAGTGAAGCCACCTAACCCGCAGCCACCTACTGCCGGTACTTCTCGAACCACGCCTGCAAATACAGCTGATTGAGGATCCGGTGTGATGGGCGCCTCCAGCCGTGGAACTCCTCGGGCATGCGTATCAGCAGCGTTTCCTTCCCTTGCATCTTCAAGGCACGAAAGAACTCCTCGCTCTGGCCCATGGGCGTCCGTAGGTCCCGCTCCCCTGTCATGATCAAAACCGGCGTCTCGACATTGCCCACCGATGCGATAGGCGAGCGCTCGTACCAGTTGAGTGGATCTTCCCAGTGGGGTTTCACGAACCAGCTGTACTTGTCGGTGGGATCGTCAGAGGTACCCGCTAGCGAGATGTAGTTCACGATGGGCCGCATGGCAGCCGCAGCGCGAAAACGATTGGTGTTGCCGACGATGTATGCGGTCAGAAGTCCGCCCGCGCTGCCTCCCAGGACAAACAGGTTTTCCGGGTCGATGAATCCCTCGTCCAACGCGGCGTCCACGCCCGCCATCAGGTCGTCGAAGTCCTTGCCCGGAAAAGAGTGCTTGATCTGGTCGATGAACTCCTGCCCGTATCCGGAGCTGCCGCGTGGGTTCATGTAAAAGACGGCATACCCCTGAGCCGCGAAATTCTGGAATGCCCAGTTCCAGCGCACGGAATACATCGCGTACGGTCCACCGTGGATCCATAACAGCATGGGGTACTTCTCTCCGGGTTCAAAGACCGCAGGCTTCACGAGCCATCCCTGCAGATCGAGTCCGTCCGGCGCCTCGAACCTCAACTCGTTGACTTGCCCCAGCTGCACGCCATCTAGCACATCTGCGTTCACGTCGATGAGTGTGCGCATCGTTTCCGGTTGATCGACTGAGAACGTCACTAGGTACCCGGGCCGAATTGGTGTCGAGAGCACGCTGGCGGCTTGGCCGTTCGTGGCAATGGTGAGCTGCGACAGAACCTGATTGCCCGTGGTGACTGCGCGCATCTCTCCGGAGCGGGACACGAAGTACACGTTCGACACACCTCGCTCGGACATGAGATAGTAAACGCCCGAGTTGTCCGGAGCCCAGGTTATGTCCCCGGGGGAACTCGGCAAGTCGCCGGCCAATAGTTGCTTTCGGCCCCCGCGACTGTCCATGAGGTACAGGCTGGAAAGGCTCGCGTCAGCATACTCTTGCGTGTCAAATCCCGTGTAGGCGATCCACTCGCCGTTTGGTGATACGTGTACGCCCCGGTCAGGTCCCTCGCGGTCGGTGAGTTTCTCGATGTCGCCGGAGTTTAGATCCAGGCTGTAGATGTCAGACTCATCGAGCTCGAGCTCCCTCTCGACGTCTGAGAGCGGCTCCAGCGTCGCCACGAAGTAGAGCTTGCTGCCGTCTCTCGACCAGCTGATTTCAGGGGGAGAACCCAAACCTGGCGGATGCGAATTGTTGTAGCTGTGGCCCGGATCAGTGACTTGCCTGGGCGTCCCTCCAGCCTCCGCGTCCAAGGTGAATAGGTGGTAGTCTCCCCTGGGCAGGTCTCCCCTACCGTCGAAGGCAAAGACGATGCGGTCGATGAGCTTTGCCGGTGGAGCCAAACTTGCTCCCCTTGGATACTCCGGGAGTGCGACCGATAGGATCGGCTCGGTGTCCGGAACCATCATTCCGAACGCCAGTGTCTGCCCGTCTGGGGACCAACGCAGCGATACCGGTACCTGGTTGAGATGAGTTAGCTGTGAGGTCTCTCTGGTGTCCAGCCACATAACAAAGATCTGCGTCGAGCCGTCTCTGTCGGAGAGGAATGCGATCCTCTGCCCGTCCGGAGACCAGGCCGGCGAGAAATCGCTCCAGAGCCCGCTGGTTAGCTGGCGAACGCGTGAGCCGTTGGTTTCTGCGATCCACAGGTTGCTGCGTGTTCGATCCTCCATCTTGTCTACCCAACCCCGCATGAAGAGAACGTGCCGACCGTCTGGAGATATCTCGAGTCCGCCGATCGTCTCCATCTCCAGATAGGTGCTCGTTTCCAGCAAACGATTTTCGCTCGTATCCTGCGCCACCGCCGTGGTGGGAGGGAAAACGACCATCAGTATCGCCGCAAAGGCTAAAGCCGAGATGATTGAAAGGATGCGCATGGAAGGATCTCTTTGTCTGGGTCAACGGTGTCGCTACGGAGTCGTCCGTTTTCGCAAGGCAAGTATGGAGCAGTGAGATTGATATGTCCACGGCACCGCGGCTAACCGGTATGGTGCCTATCTACGCGGCGGCAATTGGACTACGTACTTCGCCTGTCCTTTCGGAACGGAATACCCAGCTTCCTCATCTTGGATCGAAGCGAGTTGGGATTCACCCCCAATAGCTCGGCGGCGCCACCCGGGCCGTGGATTTTGCCGCCCACCTGGTCCAGAACTCGTTCGATATGACGTGTCATCGTGACATCCAGATCGAGCGTCTGATCGCCTGGTTGCGAGGCTGGGTGTGCTGCCCCGTGAGAAGGAATTGCACCCAGGTCGTCGAACCGCAGTGGTTCATCGCGTCGCGGCGATTCCAGGTGGATCGCGTTGGCGATCGCGTCTTTGAGAGCAAGTCTCACAGGCGGTTTGCAATGATCGAACGTGCAATACGCGGCAGTATCCTCGGTGAATTTTTCGCACTCCCGCCAACATCGCCGGTGTCAAGCACGGATGGTCGTCTAACAATGTCGGTGTGCGGCCTAGTCGTTAGATTGCGGTCTGTTTGCTGCAAATATGAATCGAACCCGGACTTCATGTGACTCATAGATCCGTAGAAGCTCGCGAGATAGCGTGCGCCGTTATCCATAGGTATTCCACCACTCCAATTCTCACGTCGATTCTTCTCTGCGGTCTGTTGTCCGTGTTGCCAACTGCGGCAATGACGCAGTCATCCGTGCCTAGGATAATGGAGGCGTACCGCCTCGATCCCAACGCAACAGTCAGTGTGGACGGCCGCCTCGATGAGGATGTATGGGAGTTGGCACCGTCGTACGCCGACTGGGTTCAGAAAGAGCCAGTCGAGGGCGCTTCCGCCATCAACGACTCACGCGTCTGGCTCCTCTACGACGAGAGTGCTCTGTACGTAGGCGCCATCAACTACGACGAAGATCCGTCCGGGATCGCGCGAAACATGGCGCGGCGTGACGCGTCCTACGCCGGGCGATCCGACTACTTCGAGGTGATGATCGATCCCAACCTCGACCAACTCACGGGGTATCGGTTTCGAGTAACAGCCGCAGGTGTGCAGACGGACCGATACCTCTACGAAGACGACAAGGAAGATTCCGCCTGGGACTCGGTCTACGAATCCATCGTAACCATCGACGAGCGCGGCTGGATCGTGGAGATGCGGATTCCACTCTCTCAATTCCGCTACGAAACAGCGGATTCCGCTCAAACCTGGGGCATCCAGTTCGGCAGACGGAGGGCGGCTGACAACGAACTGACCCGATTCAGTTTGGTGTCCAAGCTTCGGCCAGGGAGAGTCAGTCAGTTTGGTCGCGTCGGTGGGCTCGAACTGTCCGAGACTCCAAGCAGGCTCGAGGTGCTGCCATACGTTGTGTCCCGAGCCCATCGAGGCCCTTTCGAAGCGGGCGACCCGTTCTTCGACGGCAACGAGTTTGGCGGGCGTGTTGGAGTAGATGTGAGCTATGGTCTGGGTACCGCATTCACACTCGACGCAACTATCAATCCGGACTTCGGACAGGTCGAAGCGGATCCAGCCGTGGTCAATTTGACGGCGTTCGAGACTTACTACCAGGAGCGTCGCCCCTTCTTCGTGGAAGACGCTCGTGTTTTCGACTTCAACCTCTCTGGGGGGAGTAACTCACTCTTCTACTCCCGTCGGGTGGGGCGTGCTCCCCACGGCGGTGACTCCGACGGTGCTGATTTCACCGAATCACCCGACGCCACGTCTATATTAGGCGCCGCGAAGGTGACAGGCCGAACCGCCGGTGGCCTTTCGTTGGGTGCGCTTCTGTCGGTGACTCAAGAGGAACGGGCGGATGCATTCTTCGCGGACCAAAACGAGTTTGACCAGTTCCGGGTCGAGCCGCGCTCTGCCTACGGAGTTCTGAGGATCCAGCAAGACTTCAACGATGGCCAATCGAGAGTAGGAGGGATCGTCACTTCCGCCAACAGGTCGTTGCCGGAGGAGGGGATGTTCGACCACCTGCCGTCCGCCGCGTACACCGTTGGCCTCGACTTCGAGCATTCTTGGAGTAGCCGTGCGTGGGCACTCTGGGGTTATGTGGCCGGCAGCCATGTGAGGGGCGACTCGACCGCGATGCTCAGGGTTCAACAGGCGAGCAATCACTACTGGCAGCGACCCGACAACGAATGGCGGGATATTGACTCCTCGGCGACATCGATGACCGGGGCGAGTTGGCGGCTTCAGTTCGAGCGCAGGGTGGGGCACTGGACCGGAGCAGTTTGGCTGGCTGAAATAACCAGCGGATTCGAGGTGAACGATCTTGGCTACAGCACATCACGCGAACGGCTCGATGGAGGGTTCCGAGTCGGATATCAGGAGGTCCGGCCCACCAAGCTGTTCAGGACTTCGAAAGTTGAGCTGTACGCATTCCGCAACTT
Organism: uncultured Gemmatimonadaceae bacterium; assembly: GCA_964436395.1. Lineage (GTDB taxonomy): Bacteria > Gemmatimonadota > Gemmatimonadetes > Gemmatimonadales > GWC2-71-9 > JBDGYW01. The sequence goes on from CAYTDU010000418.1 coordinate 4,754, forward strand.
CTCACATGAAGTCCTGCGCGAGTCGGGACCATTCGGCCGCTGGGGTACGGCTCGAACCGCGGGGACGGCACAGCTCAGCTCGAACGTCCAGTTCCTCAATTTCTGGACAGCGAACGTTGGACTCACGTATTCGCCGGATCTCATGAGTCGTTCCGCAACACGAGGTGGCCCGCTGATGAGGTCGCCCGGTTCGGTAGGGCTTCAGGTTGGATTGGGTACGGACAACCGTAAGCTCTTGTCGATTAGGCCCAATGTCGGCTTCTCGAGGGGCAGGGAGAATCACGGTGAGAAACTGACGCTCGGCATGGGGATGACCCTGCAGCCGTCGTCTCGCCTGCTCGTGACACTCACGCCCTCGTACGCGCATACGCTGGATAACTCACAGTACGTGACGTCGACCGACGCGCTTCCCTACGAGCCTACATACGGTCGCCGCTATCTATTTGCTGAACTCGACCGCAACGACGTATCGATGGTGACGCGTGTGAACC
>CAYTDU010000419.1:0-5241 GCA_964436395.1 uncultured Gemmatimonadaceae bacterium
ATGTTTATGAAGAAGATGGGGACATCCTTCATGTGGTGGGCGCCGAAATCGAAAAATCGCGAGAAGTGCTGGCCAATATTCACTGGCCTCGTCGACACGACCACATGCAGCAGCACACAGGCCAACATATCCTCTCACAGGCATTGGTCGAGGTCTGCGACACGCCGACTGTTGGGTTCACTATCGGTCCTGATTGGTCGACGATTGTGCTCGACAGGAAACCTGATTCCGGAGCACTAAGCGAAGCATTGGACTTGGCTAATTCGGTTATCGATGAGAACAGGTCGATCGATGTGCTCTTCCCTTCCCCATCAGAGATCCGGGAACTGCCAATCCGCGGCGCACTGCCAGACAAAGAGGCGATTCGCATCGTCCGAATCGACGGGTTCGACTGGTCGCCTTGTGGCGGCACTCATTGCAAGACGACCAGTGATGTGCGGTTCATCGTGACATTGGGGATTCACAAGGAGAAGGACACCTTTCGCCTCGAGTTCGTGTGCGGTCGTCGTGCCGAAGCCGCCGCAGTGCGGCACGCTAACGCGATCTCCGACGTGGCCACGATGCTGGATGTTGGCACTGCCGAGGTCGTTGAACGTACGCGATCCACGCTCGACAAGATGCGGTCGTACGAGAGGACCATCGACGCGTTGCGCGAAGATCGTCTCGCTTCGGACCTTGCAAGTCTGCTTAGTTCAGTCAATGCTGGCGACAACGCAGTGATCTGCAGCGTTCTCTACGACAGGTCGGTACAGGAGATCCGCCAGTTGGCACAGATGTTGGTTGATAGACAGAACACCGTGGCGCTGCTGATTGGAACCGAACAAGACAAAGTCGGACTGGCGTTCGCCAGATCGGACGATCGCAGCGAAGACATGAATCAGATAATGCGCCAGGTTTGCGACCAGACCGGCTGCCGCGGAGGAGGCAATCCGGCGTTTGCATCGGGGGGCGGCGGGGCTGAGGTTGACGCAGAGAGAGTAATGGACGTGGCGTGGCGGGCAGTAGGGGCGGGGTGAATTATGAACAATTCCAGCTTTGTGATTTGCGATATATGATTTGAGATTGCGACTGGGAATATGAAGAGGGATGGGGCGGCGGGGAAATCATAAATCAGCAATCACAAATCTCAAATCTCAAATCACCTGGACCTTCTTTGCACCTGTCGTTTACTTGCGAGTCGCTATGCCAAGTAGCCCGCTGACGGCATGAACACGCCCTCGTCACAAGGTGAGTCCGTTGACCAGACCGCTTCGCATCACCCACATCGAACCACTCCATGATTGGATCCGCGGTATTTACGACTCGGCATTTGAAGATTCCGATGTCGAGTTCGCGTGGGCTTCGGATCTCCCCGAATCCGAGCTGGCGTCTGCACTGACCGGCTCCAATGTGATCATCACAGGCAAAAGGCGTGTGACAGAACAACTCTTGAAGGCGGCGGGTGCAGAGTTGCAGCTGGTACAGGTGGTCGGGCGAGCCCCGTGGGCGGTCGATCTCGCGTGTGCCCGCGCCGTGAGTGTCTCTGTTTCACATATGCCGCACCGCGGTGCCATCGCCGTAGCTGAGCATACGATGGCGCTCCTGCTCGGCATCGCCAGGAAGCTAGTGCCGGGACATGCAGGGACAGTCTCCGCTGACTACCAGGAGCTTGGCGTCGAACCGATCAGAACGAGCGAGGGGAAAATCGCCTTCAACTGGCTGAAGTTCCCGGACGTTCGGCAACTGCACGGACAGACCATGGGGTTGATCGGGCTCGGCGATATCGGACTCGAAGTGGCGAGAAGGGCGCAAGCGTTTGACATGGACGTTGTCTATTGGAAACGGAGTGCACTGCCGCCCGAATACGACGGTATGATCGGAGTACGATATGTACCGTTTCCGGATCTACTCGAACTGTCCGACGTTGTGAGCCTACACGCACCTCATACCCCGCAGACTGAAAAGCTGATGGACGCCGACGCGTTCTCGCGGATGAAGAAGACAGCGGTCTTGGTGAACACCGCTCGCGGAGGTTTGGTGGATGAGGATGCGATGGTGGAGGCACTGCTATCGGGTGGCATTGCCGGCGCCGGCCTCGACGTGTTTTTGGACGAGCCACTCCCAGTTGACCACGGACTCTTGAGCTTGGACAACGTGTTGTTGTCACCGCACACAGGCGGTGGTACCGGCGGAGGGCAGAAGGGGATCGTTGCGGACGTAAAGGCAAACATAGATCGGCTGTTGAAAGGGGAAACGCCACACCACCTGGTGACGCCATGATAAGCGATCCACTGCTGCTCCTCGCGTTCATGTTCGCAGTGGTCGCCTTCACGAGATTTCTAGAGAAGCGGTACACTTTTATCGAGCGTATCAGTTCCGCGGTCCTGTGCACATTACTCGGCATCGCGTTTGCCAACATCGGTTTGATACCGACTACGGCTGAGTCGGTCACCAACGCGACGGTATTCGAGTTTGCGGTTCCATACACGATCGTACTGGTGATCATCGGCACCAACGTGAGGGAGATTGTCACGGCGGGGCGACCGTTGGTGGTTGCCTATCTGATGGCCGTGTTCGGGAGTTTCGCCGGTGGGCTCGCTTGTGGTGTACTCATGAATGCCTGGGTCGGGCCGGAGACGTGGAAGCTCAGCGGCGCATTCGCGGGTGCCTTCGCGGGTGGCGGAATGAACTTCGCCGCAGTCGGCCAGGGCCTCGAGATTCCAGCCAGCACCTTTGCGGCCGCGGCAGTGGCAGATAACCTGTCGACGGTACCGTGGTTGCTGGCGCAAGTTGGTTTGGTGGGAGTGTTGAGCGGGTTCTTCATGCGACGCGCGAGAGACAGCGGAATGAGCGCAATGGTCAACAACGCCGGTGGTAGTGGAGGTGGAGATGGTGCCGATGAAGCGGCCGATTTGCGGCGTGAGTGGAGCGTCACTGAAATCAGCATCACCGAAATGTCGGCGCTTGCAGGAATTCCGCTGGCTGTGCTTTGGCTGGCCCGACAACTGGGGCAAGTCGTGCCCGGCATACCTGAGGTGCTCTGGCTCACGACGATAGCACTCGTCTTGTCTCAACTTCCATTCATCAGAATGCTCCGCGGCGCACAAGCAGCGTCGTACTTCTCACTACACATGTTCTTCATCGTTTTGGGCGCGTCGTCGGTCATAGCAGAAGTGTTTGAGGCAGGTATCTCGATCTTTGTTTTCATGATCGCCATTATCGTCGTGCACGCACTCATCGTCTACATCTTCGGATGGCTCGTGCGGCTCGACTTGCCAACGATTTCCGTAGCCAGCCAGGCAGCTATCGGCGGCCCGGGCTCAGCTCTGGCACTTTCAATGGCGATGAAGTGGGATCGTCTGGTGACCCCTGGCGTGATCGTGGGAATCTTCGGCTACGCCCTTGGCAACTACCTGGGGTTCGCCTGTTCGTACCTGGTTAGGATGCTGATATGACCGACGCAGTCGTTACAGGGGCCGGGCGTGGATTGGGGCGCGCGATTGCGAGAGCGCTAGCTGCTGAAGGCACCCGAGTCTGGCTCTGCTCCGAGAATCTGCCGGAACTCGAAGCTACCGCTTCAATCATCGAAAATGGAGGTGGCGCGGCGCAGGTGATCGAGACCGACCTTTCAAGTCCGGACGCTTGCACGGCATTCACCAGCAGAATCAAGAGAGAAGCGGAAAAACTTCAGGTAATAGTCAACAATGCCGCCGTGTGGTTTCCGACACACGTACAGGAGATGAGCCTGGACCGCTGGTCGGAGACTTTGGCGGTCATGCTCACCGCGCCCTTCACCATCACGCGCGATCTCCTTCCGCTGCTGCAACGGAATGGAGGTTCGGTCATATCTGTGTCCTCGCGCTCGGCAATCATTCCGTTCGAGGGCGAAGCGGCGTACTGCGCGGCCAAGTTCGGAGTTGAAGCATTCACCAAATGCCTTGCGCTCGAGTTGGGCGTTTGTAACGTGAGTGTCAACACGATCACGCCGGGGTTTCGAATCAAACCCACGTCCATCACCGAAGAACAGGCTTCGTCTCTGTCGGTAGCTGAACGCGCGGAATGGAAAGACCCCATGGAGATCATGCCCGCGTTCGTATTCCTGACAGGCCTGCGGGGACAAGTCACCGGACACCGTTTTAATGCGTTCGAATTAACGGAAGCACTCAATCAGAACGGCCGAGAGAACACGTTGGCCAGAATCCACGAGTTCTACAGAGATGACCGAGCATAGAGAAACGTTTGTAGCCAAGCGACTGGCCAAGAGGGTTTCCATACCGCCGCACGACTTGCCACCAGTCGAGTTTGACGCATCTCCGGTCCCCGAGGGATTACTCGACTGGCTTCGCGAACACCTGGCGGCAGGTGAGACACACTACACGGCGCGCCCAGGTATTCCGGAGTTACGTGCACTGATCGGACGCGAGATAGGAAAGATCGGCGGCACGTCACGTGACACAGACGGTGTCATTATCACTCACGGCGAGGGGGAGGCACTATACGTCGCACTGCTCGGCCTGGGATTGAATTCAGAGTCGAAGTTGGCGGTACTCGGGACGTGTAGGCACGGCACACTGCTCGACCTGCTGGGTATCTCGACGACAGATTTCAACGGAACCGAATCGGCGGATGCCATCTATCGGGACATAGCGGCGGAGAATACAGAGCGTGCAGAAGCTCTCGTTGCCGCGGGTGGAGTTCGGTTCATGATTGTGGCGTTGGGCAAGCTGCTCTTCTCATCGGAATCGGACGGCAACAAACTTCGGGGAGTTTCCGACGCGGCAGTTCTTTTGGGCAATCTCGATTCCGTGCCGGGACTCGATCACTTCCGTCTCGGATTCGTCGCCGGGCCACCAAGCCTGGTCAAGCGAATTCAGACCTGGAAGCAGGCGCTCTCCATTTGCACCGCCGGACCGTCACAGCGAGCTGCGCTGTTTGCCATCGAGGGGAGATCGACCTCATGACTAACGACACAGTGAAAAAGGGTGAAACTGCAACTTCGCTCCGGTACAAGATGATGGAACTCGCGGCCAACATGGACGACGTTATCTCACTTGGCCGCGGCGACCCGGACTTGGATACCCCGACCGATATCTGGGAGGGAGCACTGAGCAAACTCCAAGATAGACACAGCACTTCTCCGGTTCGAGGATTGGCTGAGTTGCGCAACGCGATTGCTCGGCGCTATCAGAATGAAAAAGGCTTGAGCTTCGACCCCGACAGTGAGATCCTTATCACCAACGGCGGCCAGGAAGCTCTGTTCCT
>CAYTDU010000420.1:0-5235 GCA_964436395.1 uncultured Gemmatimonadaceae bacterium
AGAAGGGCACAACGCTGCAACTGTTATCTGCTGTGCAACCCGCAGAACCCAACCGGAAACGTGTGGACCGAAGAAGAATTGCTCCGGATGGGAGAAATCTGCTTGAGGCACAACACCATCGTTCTTGCAGATGAAATTCACTGTGACTTTGTCTTGTCGGGACACGAGTATACGCCGTTTGCGAGTCTGCCTGACAAAGACATTGTAAACAACAGCATGACGTTCAAGGCTGTCAGCAAGACATTCAGTTTGCCGGCGATGAAATCGGCATGGTTCTTCTCCACGAACGAAGATTATCTAAATCGAGTGCGGGACAACCATCGTGCGGATCTCACGGAGCTCGGGATGATCGCAACCATGGCGGCCATGAACGGGGGTGAGGACTGGTTTGATCAAGTACTGGCGTATATCGACGGGAGCCAGGAATATGTTGCGAATTACTTCAGAGACAATATTCCGCTAATTGGCCAAACCAAACCCGAAGGGACCTACCTGACCTGGCTGGACGTCAGCAGGATCATCGACATAATCGGTGCAAAGGAAACGGCAGCTGAAAGACAGCGGACGTCAGTCAATCCTTACACTCCAGAGATGGTTGTGCAAGAGTGGTTCGGTCAACACGCGAGAGTTGACCTGAATGCGGGATCATCCTATGGAACCGGTGGCGCTGGGCATATGCGCATGAACATCGCAGTGTCCAGGAGGCTTCTGAGGGTGGCATTGGACAATATTGCCGAGGCGGTGAACGGGCTGCCGGGGGCATAGATAGTTGAGTTCATATCCCGCCAGGGACTCGACACCCCGTCGCTGGGTGCGGGGTGTTGATGTCGGGAAGAGCGGACGCGGCTCGGCGGAGCCAAGCCGAGCCGAAAGTCCACCTACTAATTGAGAGGCAAGCCAAGTCTTACATCATTTCATTACATCTTGCAGTCAAACCGCGAGTACGTGTCGTCCTTTGCAGCCCACGATGTAAGACTTTGCACGACCTAACGGACACAGCAACTGACACATCGCGAGTATTGCGAGCACTCGAGGTGTGTCGTGCTACCTACGCCAGGTACATCGATTTAAGTGTATCGATCCTGGCGGCGATGTTGATGGAGTTGCTGCAATGGGCGGTACACTCAGTACACGAGCTGCAGGCAAAGATGCTCTGGCGTGCCGGGATCTCATCCAACGTCATCCGGGCGTGGGTGAAGTTTGAATATTGAGCCGCGTACATATGCGTGCGCATCAGCGTTGGGATATCGACACCATTCGGACACGTCGGCAGACATTCCTTGCATTGCTGGCAGAACTGTATCGATCCCTGGAGATCTCGTTCCGCTAAGAAGCTCTGCTCCTCTTCCGTGTAGGAAAGATCCGAGGCCACAGACCAGTCCAGATCCACTTGATCGAACGTTGTTATCCCTGGAATGATTGTGGTCACCTCCTCATTGTTGAGCACCCATTTGAGCATAGCGGTTTGGTTGAACGGTGGCACGCTTGCATCAGCATCAGGCCCTCTCCGTGCCCCGCCCAAAGCCTTCATCCCGATGATGCCGACACCTCGGTCTGCGGCGTTTCTCATTGCAGCGAGCAATTCCTGGTTCTGCGCCATCGTCACGTTGAATGAGACCTCGGCCACCGTCCAGAAATCCCCCTTGGCCATTTCGTTGAGGACTTCCGCCTGACCGGAGTGTGTGGAAATTCCAGGAAAGCGAATCTTGCCTTGTTCTTGAAGCTCAGCGAAATACTCCTCTGTAATCTCATCGCTCACCGCGTCTGCACTGTTGCGACCGTGGTGGTAGAGAATGTCGACGTAGTCCGTTTGCAGGCGTCTCAAACAGCCTTCGAACGTTCGCTGCAGCGCACTCCTGTACTGGGAACGCTCTACATTCCGAATGCTCGACCCGACCTTAGTGGCAAGGCAGATCTCGTCCCGAACACCCCGCTCCGTTATGAACCTGCCTAGCACCTCTTCACTCCTGCCACGTAGATATGTCTCTGCCGTATCGAAGTGACGGATTCCCTTGTCATAGGCGTAATGGTAGAGTGCGGGCGAATCGCTGTTCATGGCTCCGATGCTCACGACGGGCAACTCGATTCCGGTGCGTCCCAACGTGCGCTTTATCGGTGGTGCCGATCCCTGTTGTTGTTTCGGTCGTGCCTTCGCTATCCCCGGAGTCGTGCCCGCAAATCCGATGGAAACAACTCCCATCGCGCTGTTGGACAAGAAGGCCCTTCTCGATTGTGGCTGCTTTTCGACCGTCATGGCAGGCTCCTGTAAGGGGTCGGGTGGCTACACCAAAAACATACACTCCATTGGGGATATTCTTCAGGGGACACCTGATTCGTCAGTGTGCCCGGCCCTTAAGGTGGCGATCGAAGAACTCCACCATCTTCTTGAACGCGAACCGTGTCTGCACCAGGCTTTCGTTGTCCCAACCGTGCCCGGCGTTGGGCAACGTTACGAGGTCGACGTCCTTACCCAACAAAATCAGACGGTGCAACAGGGTGATGGTGTCCTTGAACAGCACCACTCGATCCCGCATTCCGTGTATGAACAGAAGAGGGTCCTGTAGCCCGTGGCCGTGCAGATAGGCCGAGGATTCTGCGTACTCGTCCGGAGAGTCCTCCGGCGCGAGCATCACAGCCATCTGGCCGGTGAGCGCATGCCACACATTCGTAGCCGGCGCGCCGGCGATTCCCGCCGCATAGAGCCCCGGTTTCTTGAAGAGTGACATGGCGGTCATCAAACCGCCGTAGCTCGAGCCCCATATACCGACCTTCTCCATGTCGACGTATCCCAGAGTCTCCAGGAAGCGCACGCCGCTTTCCAAGTCTTCGATATCCATGCCGCCATAATCCAGACGGATGCCCCTGCGGAACTCCCGACCCCTGCCCCAACTTCCCCTCATGTCCACGTTGAGGAGAACGTACCCTTCCTGGACCAGGAACTGATCGAGGCCCCACGTGGGATGAGCGGTCCTCCCACCCCATTGGTTTCGGACGCAGTCTGTATAGACCGAACCGAGGATCGCAGGATATCGGCGAGTCGGATCGAAGTCTGGGGGAAGGGTGAGCCGTCCAAACAGTTGGGTACCGTCGACATGGCTGGAGAAGCTGACGTATTCGGGTGTGACCCATGTGTAGTCGGAGAATTCGGCCAGCGGTGAATGGGTGATTTTCCACTCGCCGCCTTCTCCGCCCAACCTCGTGATCAACAATTCGGGCGGCGTATCGTCCGCGGAAAAGGCTACGGCCGCATATCGGCCATCCGGAGAAACGACAGGATCGTGCGTGCCCGACCGCTGGCTCAGCCGTTTCAGGCCACTCCCGCTTTCCCCCACGAAAAACAGTTGTCGCTCCTCAGGATTGGGGGCATTCCCAACGACAATGAGGCCGCCCTCCACTGGAAACATGCTCGATACCGCCCACCGTCCTCGCGTAAGCTGCTCGGGTGTCCCGGCGGCGTCCGACGGGTTTTTCGCCCAGACGTGGTAGTCCTCTTCCCTGTCCGAGAGGTAGTAGATGCGACTAGCGTCCCGCGACCAGGCAATGCGCCAGAAGTAGAACGTCTCGTTGAGTGGGTCGTGCTCCCGAACCACGAGGCGCGCACTCTCGCCGCCGTAGATATCGAATACGAAGATGCGGCGGTCTTTGGCAAACAGGTCGCTGGTATCGAATGCGAGCCTCCGGCCATCCGGCGCCCAAGAATAGCTGAGTGTCATGTCGGGTGTTCCGCCCGCCGCCGCACCGGGATCGAGTTCTATCCAAGCGATATCGGCCGGGCCCGACTCTGCGCTCGAGCTGACGATCCCGACGCGTCGCGCGGCCGGTTCCTCTCCCGGATAGGCGCGCCGCACCTGCACCATGCGGGGTTCGTCGGTGAGGTAATCCGGGATCCCTCGCTTTGGCACACCGCTCTGGTCCATCTCCAAGACTGCGATGTGCGCACTGGTGGGTGACCACTCGTAGCCGACTAAACGGATATCGTCAGTGGCATGGTTAGTCAGGCGTATCGGGTGGTCGTCGCGAGTGCCGTCGGCCGGTAGCGTCCAGATGTCCCCGCCGCTCAGGAACGCCAGGGTACTCCCGTCCGGTGAATACTGCGGTTGGCTCTCGAACGCAGGTGTGGCCGTTATCTGTGCCGGCTCCCCACCCGGTCGTACGATCCAAAGATCACCTCTGAAGCTGAACAGCAGACGGTTTCCGTCCGGGTGCCAGATGACCGATGATACTCCGCCGTCGCGTTCTGCCCGCGTTTTTGCCTCCGCGGCAGCGAACGGATCTTCAACATCAATCGAGTTTGCGGGAATCGATGGCAACGAAGTGACCCGCCGAGGGCCGGTTTCGGGGTTTTCGGCAGCGACGATCCAGACGTCCCTGAAATTCCGACCTTCATCGTTCCAGAGAAATGCGAGATTGCTTCCATTGCGGGACCACGAAAACCCGCGCGGCGCCGTACCGATGAGACTCGGCAGGGAATACAGTCGGTCTATGGTGAGCCTGCTGCGTTCCGCATTTTCGACGGATTGTGCCACACCCACGCTGGCACCGGCAAGAGCAATAAGAGTGGCAGCGGTGGCTCGAACCACCGAACCCGTGGCGAAACGTCCGAGTGTGACGGCTACGGACATAAGACGATCTCCCGGCAGCTTTGTAGAATGAACAAACTCTTCTCGTTCCCCCGTGCAGTATGCTGAACCAGAACGGGCCTGTCGAGTTGCCGAATAGTAGGATCGCTTCGCCAGGCCACTCCCCCTTCGCGGGCTGTAGGTTGAAAAGAAACCTAAGGCCCGCTCCGGGGGATGGCCTGGCTGCGCTCCAACCATGGCGGTGTCGTCGAGGTTACACACCTGGCGCAGAGCGTTTCACGGGTGCAGGTTGAGCAACGTCAGGACGTTCACCAGACGAGGAGTCGCAATGAGATCGACCAAGGCTTCGATCGCGGTATTCGTGCTGCTGGGTATCGGTTTGAGTTCCAATTGTGCCCCGCCTCCCACCGGTTCATACGAAGACCTCGTCACACTCAATGAGGAATTCCTCGAGTTCAGAGAAGTAAGAATGGTGGACGGTGTTCCCGACTACAGTGCGGAGGCGATGAACACTCGGGAGGATGGAATCCCCGAGTTCCGTCGACGCCTGAAATCCATCGATCCCGAAGACTGGACGATCCCTCAGAAAGTCGACTACCTGGTCGTCAACTCCAAAATCAACCAGCTCGAATTCGATCACAGGGTGACCCGACTT
>CAYTDU010000421.1:0-5227 GCA_964436395.1 uncultured Gemmatimonadaceae bacterium
CGAACCTGCCATTTGTGCGAATCCGGAGCTCGTAATTACGTCCGTCACCCTTGACCTTGAGCGCTATGCCGGCGTGTCCAGTCAGATCGAGCTGATCGAAGATTGCGCGTGTCGATGCGAAACCACCATTGTTTGCCAGGGAAAGGTACCCGCTAAAGGACACGGTTCCGGCGTCGGTCAGTTCGAGGTTGCTCGCCGAGCGTCCGCCCATGACTCCGTCGTTGACGATAGTCCAATCCCCTACCCGAAGCGTGCTAAAATCGATGAGTACTTTCATCGTAGGTTCCTGGGCAAAAAGTGGCATAGGAGCGATAGCAGTCGATAGCGCCAGGCCCCAAATAGCTGCAGCTGTGGTGTTGTAGTTCATGACAATCGCCCCGTTTGTACATATATTATCTAGCTATTACTTCCGTTGGTCCGACTTTGCATGAATAAGTCTAGTTATTGTCTAGGTTTTTGTCCAGCTCTGCGGTTACATCTTGTTTAGCGTTGTTTCTTGCTTCACACTTAAGGACCAAAATTCTACTCATCAGACGACTACGAAAGTGTGGACATGAGGCGCGCTCCTCACATTGGCTTAGCTGTCGCGATGTTCGTCACGGCCTGCTCTGGTACACAGCATTCAGCCCGTGACACCTTGGAACCAATCGCAGAAGGGGTCGGCACATTAGTCGTCCAAATCGAAGGCCTGCGAAACATGGAAGGCAGCATCGCCTTGAGTGTGTTCCGGTCCGCTGCAGGATTCCCCGACGACACCGGTACCGTCTTCAGGTCTGCGACACAGGAACTGACAGGTGAAGCGACCCCTGTATTCCACTTCGATACTTTGCACTACGGCCACTATGCCATTTCGATATTGCATGACGAGAATGGAAACGGCACCATGGACACGGGTTTCTTGGGCGTGCCCTCCGAAGGTTTCGGTTTTTCGAACAATCCGCGAATTGGATTCGGTGCACCATCTTTCGAATCTTGCAGATTCAGGTTCGACGGACCGGAAATGACACTCAGGATCACGTTGAGATATTTCTGACCGCTGGAGGACGAGTGGAAGCTGACCTCGCGTTGGTGGGTGGAGGATTGGCGAACAGCCTGATCGCATATCGGTTGGCCACGCTCAAGCCGGAACTGAAGGTGCTTCTCGTGGAGAGAGATCCGCACCTCGGGGGAGAACACACCTGGTCGTTCAATACTGCCGATCTCACAAAGAGTCAGCATGATTGGATTACGCCGTTCGTGGAGTACAGCTGGCCCGGATACGAGGTGCGGTTCCCTGCGTTCCAGCGCTGGATCGACAGCGGGTATCACACGATTACCACCGCGCGACTGCACGAAGTCGTTGCGGCGGCCATAGGTGACAGAGCTCTACTCGGATGCGAAGTCGAGTCGTTGGCACCCACCGAAGTGAGGTTGACGGACGGGAGGACTATAGTGGCAAAGGCGGTCATCGACGGCCGCGGACCCGTCGACAGTCCCAACCTCACAGTCCGCTTTCAAAAGTTCGTGGGACAGGTAGTGAGGCTTGCAAGATCTCACAGTCTCAAAGGGCCTATTCTGATGGATGCCACAGTCGAGCAAATCGACGGATACCGGTTCATCTATGTGCTTCCGTTCACCGAGAAGATCGCCCTGATCGAAGACACGCGGTATAGCGATTCGCCGGACCTCGATCGGAACGAATACGTGCGAGAGATCTGCCGCTACGCGGACGAGCAAGCTTGGGGTTTGGAAGCGGTTGAGCGTGAAGAAGAGGGTGTTCTTCCAGTGGCGCTGTCGGGTGATATTGAGAACTTCTGGGAGGAGGATCCTGGAGGTGTTGCACGGGCGGGTCTGCGCGCCGCCCTGTTTCATCCCACCACTGGGTACTCATTCCCGAACGCCGTGCAACTTGCAGAGCATTTGAGCGCGTCTCCTCCTAATAGCCACAGCGCGGCGTTCGAAACGGTGAGGCAAATATCCGCCCGACATTGGCGCGCCACCGGTTTCTTCAGAATGTTGAACCGAATGCTGTTTCTTGCAGCAGATCCGGGGAGGCGACTACGTGTATTCCAACGCTTCTACAGGCTCCCCAGGCCGCTGATAGAGCGGTTCTACGCCAGCAACCTCATAAACGCGGACCGTTTCAGGCTGCTGGTAGGACGGCCACCTGTGCCAGTCGGTCGAGCGATATCAGCGATACTCTCCTCGGGGCGTGAAGACGTTCGTGAATGATGCAGCAACGCGAAGGAGGAAATATGACACAGAGTAGAGCGGTCGTGATAGGCAGCGGATTCGGCGGGCTTGCGTTGGCGATCAGGCTTCAGTCATCAGGCGTCAACACCACGATCGTAGAAAAGAGAGACAAGCCCGGGGGGCGTGCGTATGTGTACGAGGACGAGGGATTCACATTCGACGGCGGCCCAACGGTTCTAACAGCGCCCAACGCTATTGAGGAGCTGTTCCAGCTGTCAGGGCGCGAAATGAGCGACTACGTCGAGTTGCTGCCTGTGAAGCCGTTCTACCGACTCTGCTGGGAGGACGGCTACAGCTTCGACTACAGCAACGACCTTGAGGCCACCAACTCGCAGATTGCAGACAAGAGTCCTGAGGATGTGGACGGATACGCCCGGTTCCTGAAGTACGCCGAGGAAGTTTTCCAGCAGGGATATGTAAACCTCGCGCACGAACCGTTTCTAGACTTTTGGAGCATGATCAGGGTGTCGCCTCAGTTGATGAGACTCCAAAGCCACCGAAGCGTTTACAGCATGGTGTCGAGTTTCATCAAAGATCCGCAACTTCGTCAGGTATATAGCTTCCATTCGCTGTTGGTCGGCGGCAACCCCTTCAAGACTTCTTCCATCTACACCTTGATCCATGTGCTAGAGCGAAAATGGGGTGTGTTTTTCCCACGTGGCGGCACTGGGGCTCTCGTGCGGGCTCTGGTCAAGTTGTTCACCGAACTAGGGGGTGAGATCAGGCTAGGGGCTCCGGTAGAGCGCATACTGACGCAAAATGGCAAAGTAACGGGGGTGGCAGCGGAGGATGGTTGGAGCGCCGAAGCCGATGTAGTCGCCAGCAATGCTGACGTCGTACATACCTACCGCAGGTTATTGGAGCGCGAGCCGCGAGCGGATTCTGCCACACGAAGCCTACTGCGTCGGCGCTTCAGCATGTCACTGTTTGTCATCTATTTCGGTACTCGCACACGCCATCCTGAACTAGCACACCACACAGTTTTGTTCGGCCCCCGCTATAGGGGGTTGCTCAAGGACATCTTCGAGCGTGGAGTACTGTCCGACGATTTTTCTCTCTACTTGCACGCACCAACCGTTACCGACAATTCGCTTGCGCCTCCGGGTGGTGAGGCGTTCTACGTACTATCGCCGGTGCCGCATCTAGGCAAGGCTGACATAGACTGGGAGATAGAGGGACCTCGCTACCGCGATCGAATTTTCGAATATCTGGAACAACGCTACATACCAAACCTGAGTGAGGATCTCGTGACCTCGCGCATCTTCACTCCAGCCGACTTTGCGGGAGTTTTGAACGCTCACCTGGGGTCGGCCTTTTCACTCGAACCGGTGCTCACGCAGAGCGCCTGGTTCCGCGTTCACAACCGCGACTCGAAGATCGGGGGGTTGTATTTCGTCGGCGCCGGCACACATCCCGGAGCGGGTGTACCGGGCGTGGTCGCATCTGCAAGAGCAACTGGAGATCTCATTTTGGGAGATCTGGGTGTGAGGTCCAGTGGAAAAAAATACTGAGCCGGGCATGCAGTGAGTGATCTGAGTGACTACTCCCGGAAGGCAATAGTAAAGGGCTCCAAGAGCTTCTCTGCATCTGCCCGATTGCTGAACAGTCGAAGTCGAGACAGTGCACATTTGCTCTACGCATGGTGTCGCTACTGTGATGATCAAATCGATTCCCAGCACAGCGGATTCCGCGCTGAAAGAGAAGGGCTCGCCGGCATCGATGCTCTCGCTTTCTTGCGGGCGGAAACTCGCCGGGCGCTATCCGGTGAGCCTGTGGAAGACCATGCATTCGTAGCACTTCAGCAGGTGGTCGAACGTCACGCCATCCCCCACCGTTTTCCTATGGAGCTGCTCGACGGATTTGCCATGGATGTCGAGCAGTACTACTACGGTCATCTGGACGACACGCTGCTTTACTGCTATCACGTTGCGGGAGTGGTAGGTGTTATGATGGCGATTGTGATGGGGGTACAGGGTGGTGATGCGCTGCTGCGCGCGGCCGATCTCGGCATCGCCTTTCAATTGACAAACATCTCTCGCGACGTGATGGATGATGCCAGCATTGGCCGCGTATATTTGCCAGCAGATTGGCTGGAAACAGCAGGAGTGCCGCGCTACGAGATCACGCTGCCCCAGCATCGTCCCGCCGTGTTCTCAGTCGTCAAGCGTCTCCTCGCCGAGGCCGATCGCTACTACGATTCGGCGATTGAGGGATTACCCGAATTGGGTTTGCGTTCAGCCTGGGGAATTTCAACGGCACGCTACGTCTACCGTCACATCGGTCGCTTGGTACTCAAACGAGGCGCATCGGCATGGGACAAACGAGCGGTGGTCAGTCGCGGTAGAAAGCTGGTCGGAGCCTGGTGTGGTCTGTTGATGTCGCTGCACGCTTCTACGGTCGGCCGAGCGCGGTCTCCCAAGCCTAGAGGTGATCTCTGGACGAAGCTGGTTCAAGAGGAAGACTGAGCTGCTGCGCCGCGAATCCGCTCACGTTCTCGTTTTAGTTTCTCGACGGGCGGCGCATACACGAACCCAAAGCTGACAGCGCCATCCTTCCCCTTTGTGGCATGGTGCATGTGGTGGGCTTGCACCACACGTCTCAGGTAACCGCCCTTGGGTGTGTAGCGGTGCGGAATGCGACGGTGCACTAACAAATCATGGAATGCGAAGTACACCGCACCATAAGCGGTCATGCCCAGCCCGATCCAGAGCAACGGATCGTAGACGTTGACGCCCAGGTAGATCAACAAGATCGAAGGTGTCGCAAAAATCACTGCAAACCAGTCGTTCTTCTCGAGGCGGTTGTGTTTGGCAACATGGTGAGACTCATGTAGTGACCACAAGAAACCGTGCATGACGTACTTGTGGGTGTAGTACGCGACGGCTTCCATACCCGCGAGGGCAACCAAGAAGAGCATTGCGTCAATCAGCATTTGATAAGAAAAGTCTATCCACAGATGGCATGATTTTACAGTGCCACTAGGCGCCGAGTTAGT
>CAYTDU010000422.1:0-5224 GCA_964436395.1 uncultured Gemmatimonadaceae bacterium
GCCACCGAACGGGCTGCCCAGCCGAACGCGTCCCGGGCGTTGGCCGGGCGGTTCAACGCTCGGTACAGGGTGCCGGTCACGAAGTTCGCGTCTGCATCGTACGCGTCGAGCTGCAGTGCCTTGTTCGCGAATGCCAGGCTTGGTTCATACAGCCCGCGGCGGAAGTTCAGATCGGCGAGCCCCAGAAGGGCTTCTCGATTCCATGGCTCAATCGTCAACGCCTGTGCAAAGAGTTCGCGAGCCGCCTCATAGCGACGAGCTTTGAGCAGTTCCTTCGCTTCGAAGACTTGGATGTCTGCTTCAGACATCGATTCACGTGCCTCGGGGTCCGTTTCGAAAGGACGCGAGAGTGCGCGAGCAGCGGGATCGGAGGAGTAGTCGAGTTCGAGGGACGGCAGCTCTACCCGGAAGGGTGCGCCGTTGGGGATTTCGAACCGTTGGGCCTCTGGCCGCAGCGCCGAAAACGCGATCGGAACCTCCCCAATCAACCGCTCGCCGGAAGTGACCAGCAGCGTGTCGACCACATCACCGAACGCGTTGATGTTAACGGTGAGCACATCTGCTCCCCGCTCCCCGCTCCCTGCTCCCTCTTCCCTGCTCACATACATCGCCCCCTCTCGCGAGGCATCAGTCAACCCACCTATGCCTTCCAGCGGAAACCACGTTTCACTCCAGCGATCAGCGACGCCAGGTTTGAACGCAGCCTGTGTGATCGGATTGATATCGTTCCCGGGCGAGTATTGAACGAGCAACCTGCCCGCCTGGAATTCGACATACTGGCCATCGGTGTCGGTCAGGAGATCCTCCCACACACCACCCTCGCGAGACAGTGCCCAGAGCCAGAGTTTCTGCCCAGGCATCTCTTCGTACCGCGACCAATGGCCGAACCCATAGTCTTCCTCACGGTAGTAGCCGCCGAAGAAGTCGTGCAGTTCTCCGACCACGTGGTATGACTTGTGACTTCCGAAGGTGTTGTTCGCGTAGTTGGGTAGGTACCGACCTTCGGGATCTGTGGGCCAATCGAGCGCATCGCCTGGGTGGGTCAGGTACGAAGTCCCCGGCATCGACATCTCGAGGTCGTATTGCGCGAAAGCTGCTGCCGTCATCCAGTTGTAATACGGTTGCTCGAGGGGAGTCGGATTGTACCAGAGCACATTCGTCTCGAAGTAGGCACGGTCGGCGGGCAGGCGGACTTCAACACGCCAATGCGTTCTCGACGGCAAGTCCATCGTACCGACAACACAACTCACGCTGCCGTCGGAATTCTCGCGCAACGTATAGTCTACGGGTGTCGCTGTCGCAGGCGAGTGACCGATGACACCGAAGTTGAGCTCAATGCCTCCGGAGGTCCATGGTCCGCGCAACGCGATGTTCCTGAACTTCATGACTTCGTTTCTATAGATAAATTCGTGGCCGGTCTCCTTGACCACCGCCCCCCAAATTTTCCCTCCAACTTCGGGCAGCACGAAAACCTCGAGCAGATCGTTCTCGAGGTGCACCACCTTCCACTCCTGCGGCTCGGCATCGTTGGAGTATCCCTCGAAGGTGTGGTAGGGGTAGAGCCGCTGATCGCGGGTCAGGATTGGAATCGGGTTGGGCTCCGAGAACGGATAGGTGCTGAGCACCCGCATCTCTTCTGAGATACGCGCGGATTGTGATGCTGCACCCGAGAAGAGACCTGTGAAGGCGACGACGAGCGAGATGGCTGTTCGGGTAGTCACATGCATGGTCAAGCGCTCACATTACCGGAAATGAGAAGACTTCAATGTCCAATGTCCAACACGGAATGTCCAATTTCCAATTATTGCACTTGGACTCTCTCGGCCGCGGACACCCTTGGACATTGGATATTGACCATTGGACATTGGCCATTGAACGCCCTCTACCCTTGCATCGTCCCCATTCCGGCTGCAGCTTTTGTGAATCAGCTCAATCTGCACCAAAACCGATTCGCGCCGGTGGCCTCATCCGTCCGACGACGCGACCGCGAGACCACCGATCCATACGGCAACCATGTTTTTCCCAGGAGGTACCAGAAATGCCGGAAAGCGTCTACAAAGTCATCGAATTGGTGGGAACGAGCACGGAGTCTTGGGAGAAGGCCGCCGCCGCCGCAGTCGAAAGAGCGGCGAAATCACTCAGAGACCTGCGTGTGGCCAGCATTTCGGAGCTGGACATGCAACTCGTCGACGGGAAGATCCAGGCTTATCGCGCAAAGGTGAAGGTCTCGTTCAAGTACGAGGGTGGCGAGTAAAAAACCTTTGGTGACAGCTGCGATTCACGTTAGCAGCTCGGCCAACACTTCCCGATAGTTGCTGTACACCGACCAGGGAATTTCCTCCCTGACTCGGCCGCCGGCGAGTGGCACATAGCGACCCGTTTCGAGTAGTGGAGGTACAATCTCCTCGAGGGCCGCCTTTGCACCGGCGGGTGATTCATTGCGTAGGATGCTGAGCGGCAGACCTCCAATCAGGCCTATCTCGGGCCCGTACTGCTCTCGCAGAGTCCGATAGTCAAGGGCGGGAATCTCAGGAGCCTCCGAGATCCACAGCATGTTGATGCCGGCCTCTATCAACATTGGGAAGAGCCTGCTCGTGTCACCGTACGTGCTGAGGAGAATGTTGTCGCAGCCGTTGCTTCTAGCTGTCTCGACGAGGCGCCGGTACACCGGGAGCATGTATTCCGCGAACATCTCCGGGGAGATAAGCGGGCCATCATTGTCGGAGATGGGTTCACTCAGATAAATAAATTCGGGCTCCACGTCCTCCATGGTCTGTTCGAGCATCTCCGCACAGAACTCACCAAACATCTCCATCCTGTCGCGGACCCTGGCCGGCTCTGTAGCCATGCCGATCAAAGCTCTCTCGAGCGTCGGCCAGTCCCCTACTCCCAGAGCTGGAAAGAAACCGCGCGAGGCCCATATGCAGACAATGTGATCGCGATCTTCGAGGCGCCTGACCGTTTGCGACCAATCTTCTGGGAAGCGACTCTGAGTTGCGTTGAATGCCTGGCGGTATTCGCTCAGAGATAGGTCGAACACACGGCCGAAATAGCTCGGGACAAACTTCATATCCGGCCCGACGTTCTCGTGCGGCCTGAGTCCGAATATGTCGACGTGAGTTTTGCCGGCCGGCAAGCCCTGGGTGTGCCAGAGAGCAAGCACTTCGTCTCTAACACCCTCTTCCATTAGTGGCGGCCTGTCCACTGGCTCGCCCCGCATCAGTTTTCGAAACCGTTGCCGGTCGTTCATGTGACCCTATGCCAAATGCAGAGTTCAGAGTGCAGAGTTCAGAGTGCAGAACAGAATCTGCACTCTGCACTTTGTATTCTGCAATCTCGACAAACTCAGTCGTACCGCAGCGCCTGTACTGGGTTCACTCGACTTGCCTTCAGCGCCGGGATAAGAGCCGCGGCGGCAGCGACGCATGCAAGGACTATCGGGACTCCTACGATAGTGATGGGATCCCAAGGTGCTACGCCAAAGAGAACGTGGCGAATCAATTGTGCAAGCCCAAACGCGACCGCAAGTCCAGCCAATCCACCAATGCCTACGAGCCCCAACGCCCCTTTGAGCACCATGCCCAACACACTCACCGCGTTGGCCCCCAACGACATTCTGATGCCAACCTCGCGGGTACGCTGGGATACCGAGAAGCTCACTACGCCATACAGACCAACTGTCGCTAAGGTGAGAGCCAGTAGACCGAACACGCCGAGCAGCAGCGCGGCCATACGAGCAGGAAACAGAATGAAGGCGATGTTGTCTTCCATGGTCAGAGTCTGCAGAACCGTGAGGTCCGGGTTCACATTCCGGACCATCCCTCGCAGCATCGCCGCGATCTCCGAGGCTGGTTGTTCGCCGCGTGCCAGCAGGATCAGATCGGGGGCGTTTGTTTGCGCGATTGGGAAATAAAACAGCGGCTTTGGCGGTTCCCTGAGGCGCTCGATCTTCGTATTGCCCACAACACCCACCACACGGAAGCTCTGCGATAACGCGATCCAGGTAAACGTCTTGCCCAGCGGAGTCTCTCCGGGCCAGAACCGGTTGGCGGCGGTCTCGTTCACGATTGCCACGAGCGGGCCTCCCATTCGGTCCTCGTCGGAGAAGGCACGTCCCTCCAACAAGGGGATGCCGAGAGTCTCGAAGAAAGCGGGATCGACTTCTTCTCTCTGGACATTGTGGCCAGCTCCGTGAACTGGAGCTTCAACACCCGGAATGTCGTAAAAGCCACCGCTCGCGCTGCTTATAAAGGGTATGTGAGTTGCTGACGTTGCAGCGTCCACTCCCGGCAGCGCCAACGCACGTTCGGTAAGTTCCGTCCTCGTGACTTGATACTGCGACTGAGGTAAGTCACTGAGAGAAAGATCCAGATTTACAATGCCGGCATTCCTCACAGAGAAGCCCAGATCCGCATGCTCGGCGGCACCCAGGCTGCGGACGAACAGTCCGCCACCAACCAGCAGTACGACTGACAGAGCCATCTGGAGCGCGACGAGACTGTTGCGGAGGCTGAACCTGCGGAGCCGGACCGGTCCGAGTTCGTCTTTGAGAGCTGGAACGACGTTGGGGTTCGTGCTCTGAATTGCCGGTGCCAGCCCGAAGAGCAATCCGGTAGCAGTCGAGATACAGAACGTAAAGAGCAGGACTGTTCGATCCAATCCCAGATCGAGTCCAACCGGTACCGGCAAGTTGGGTTGGAACCGAACCACCAGGCTCAACGTCCAAGCAGCCAATGTCAGACCGGCCGTCCCTCCGAGCGCTGCAAGGATAACTGACTCGGCGAGGAGTTGGCGCACCAGCCGCCGCCTGCTCGAACCAAGGGCGAGACGCAGCGCAATCTCCTTTCTGCGCTCGGTCACCTTGGCGAGAAGGATAGAGGCCAGATTCGTGCACGCCAGTACCAAGACCAACCCACCCGCGGTCAGCAGCAGAACCGCGAACGGCAGAATGGCCCTGTCGACGTCCGGATCCAAAGCCACGTCACTCATGGGAACGATGGAAAAGGCCCACTCCTGATCGAGCCCAGGATTGGCCTCCTGTATCTGACGACCGAGAACCTCGAGTTGTGCTCGTGCGGCCGAGACACTCAACCTATCGACCAGCCGGCCCACCACGTAATACCTGCGTTCGAATCTATTTTCGAAGTGCGCATGGTTGTTGAGGCCCGACGCCGTGCCGTACATGGTTAGCGGCACGAAGAAGTCGGATTGCAACCCTGCACCG
>CAYTDU010000423.1:0-5184 GCA_964436395.1 uncultured Gemmatimonadaceae bacterium
AACACGAGAGTGAAGCACTCGAGGTAGCCCACGCTGCGAGAGCGTTGTTCAGCCAAATTGGTGTAGTGGTCGAGATTCGCAGACTAGACGAATTCCTGATGTAAGCGGCGCTGATTTCCGCGGCACTCAACGACTGCCGCAATCTCAGCGCCGCTCAGCTTCTGCGGATCTTCCCTCTGTCAATGCCGAATCGCATCGGCCTCCGCTTCGCTTCGATACAACCGCCCAGTTCGCAATTCCTGCACAATCCTATCGGCATCGTAAACAAAGTCCAATGCCTCTGAAACGGCACGTGCATCTACCATGATATTTCGGCCGCGCTCGGGCAGATAGATGAAGTCACGAGAGAGTCCGTCGATGTTCCGATCAAAATTGAGACCTACGAGTTCCAGATCTCGGGTGACTGCAGGAGAACCAGAGTTGCCACCGTAGGTATCAGCGGTCGAGATGAAGTTGAGTGGCGTGCTCAGATTTAGCCCTGCGGGCGGTGTTTGCCACCTCTCCGGGAGTGCCCAATCCACCGATCCGCTGTGCCCGTAGAACCTGTTGTACATGCCGTAGAACGTCGTGTACGGAGGCGCCAGTGTGCCATTGTACTCGTACCCTCGGACTACCCCATCGGTAATCCGAGGAGAAAATGTCGCATCAGGTGCCACGCTCTGCCCGTACACTTCGAAACGGACCCTCCCCAAATCGCTAGCGAGAGTGCGTTCACGCGCATTGAGCCCGTTCATCACTCTGGCGTATTCGCCGTAGATGGGAAGCATAGCATTCATTATCTGAAGTGCCCAGTCGTCGGGGTCGATACCGCCAGCAGCCAACGCAGCTGCGGTACGGTCCGCACTTGCGAGGTTCGATCTGCCAAGCAGAGCGACAGCCGCTTCCGCCGGCTCCATTCCATTCAGTGCCGCCACCGTGATCCCATGATCGCCACCAAAGTAGCGCTCAAAGTCCAAAAATCTCAGAGTTACGAAACGACGTTCCAGATCGTACGGGAGATCGCGAATATCGAGTAAATCCTGCCTTCGAGCATCGTTTGAATCCGGATCTGCATTCAGGAAGTTGAAGGCTGCAATCGCCCTTCGCAGAGTAGAGGATCCGTACGTGGGATGCCCGAACATTCCGAACGCCGCTGTTGCCGCGGCGAGAATCTCCTTCCTGTTTTGCACATCTTCCATCTGCTCGAACAGATCACCATAGTGGTCCTCTAGTCCCGGTCGCTTCTCGATCTCCTCCCGCAGACGGCGCTCTGCATCACGTCGCCGCGCCATGATGACCTGATCGTTCAAGGCCTCGAGGCGCCCTGTGTTCGCTTTGAGTGAATTGGACAAGCTGAACATACGATTTCGGATTCCAAGCGCCTCGGCTTCTTCCGGGAAGGCACGTCTGTACTCATCCATAGCATTCAGGCGGCTGCTACGAAATGCCACTGCAGCCGGGACAGAGACGTACCGCTGGTACTCTAGCTGAGTGACGGTGTTTAGGCGATTCGTCGGCCCCGGGTTCCCGATGATGAACACGGCATCGCCGGCTTCAACTCCATCGAAACCCCACCCAAAGTGAAAATCAGTCTCGTAAGGCTCGCCGTTCTCACCGTAGGCCCTCAGGAACGCGAAGTCCAGCTGATACCTCGGATACGTGAAGTTGTCCGGATCTCCTCCGAAGAACCCAATTTGAAGCTCCACGGCGAACACGAGCCTCACGTCCGTGAAACGCCTGAACACGTAAGCCGAATACCGCCCACCATTGTACAGCGGTACAATCTGCACCCAAACCGAATCGCCGCCCGAGGTATTGACCGCCTTGAGACGTGCTTGGATCGTCTCGAACGTGGCTTCGCGCACCTGCTCAGTTTCCGTCGTATTGACTACCGCATCCAGAGCTGCCAACACCTCCTCGCTTACGTCCTCGACGGCTATGAGTTGATCGGCGTAATAACCAGGAATCGGTCTCTCATCCTCGATGCTGGCGGCGAAAAAGCCGTCGTCAAGCAATCCCTCTCCCTCGCGGCTCACGTTAGCCACGGTACCACGAACGCAATGATGGTTGGTGGCAACCAATCCGAATGGCGATACGAACGCGGCAGAACAGCCTGGAATCCGCAGCGCCGGCATACGCGCGCGTTCAAACCAGTCTGCCGTGGCATCAAAGCCGTAGGTTTCCGCAAAATACTGCGTGGGCGGATACTCGAACGTCCACATCTTGCCGTTGTCGAGAGGGCCAGCCTGAACGGTATCGAGATCAACTCCACCTATCTGGGCAACGATCGTGTTGGGAAGCGAGAGACCCACGACAAGGGCCAAGACTTTCAATTTCATCTTCGTTCCCTTCTCCTAGAAATCGTGCTAATTATTGAAGAAGTTAACTCTATCGCCGTTGATCCAACACGGAAAACGCCGTACAATTGCGCCGAAGCCCACTATCCCCCTTCTAGGACGGGCACAATGATCGCACCGCTATCGGAGAACATGAGGACGAGACTCACCTTGGCGGCCGTAGGTTTGGTACAGGGACTCGTTTACTACCTCGCATACGAATACTGGCCAGATGGGCTCATCTCCAGAGCGATAGTCGTGGCCGTGGTGTTTTTCGTCTCAGGCTTTGTTTTGATATTCCAGCTGAGCTGGACAGGGAGGGACGTTAGACGGCTCGTAGTGCTTGCTTCAGTGCCTCCATTGGTGTTCTCAATCATTGCGATTTGGGTTTGGCTTCAGATTCCGGTCGGCGATGTACAGTACCAATTCGACGATGTACGAATACCGACCTCAATAGCCTCCGCGGTGCTCGTTGTTCTTCTAACAATCCCATTCATACAAGTGTACGTGAAGACCGGAAAGAGAGCCTACCCGTACGCAGACCTATTCAACGGGTTCTGGAACAACCTCCTCGTCATGGCAGTTGGAGGAGTTGTCATCTGGGCGTTCTGGGCTGTAATTCTGCTGTGGAGCGAGTTGTTCAAGCTGATCGATATCACGTTTTTCGAAGACGTGTTCACTGATGTTGCATTTGTGTGCATGAGCCTTGCGACAGTGTTCGGGTATGCGGTCGCCTTGGGCAAAGAATGGGAACGGCTCACAACAACCAGCCGCAGCGTCTTGTTCATCTTGCTCAAAGCGCTGATGCCACTACTGGCCGTAATTGCATTGCTGTTTTTGGCAAGCCTCCCGTTTACAGGATTACAGCCACTGTGGGACACCAGGCACGCATCCGCGACATTGTTGGCGTTGATCGGAGCAACGATCCTGTTCTTCAACGGCACGTACACTGATGGAACAGGAGATCCTCCGTATTCGCTGTGGATCCGCCGTTTGGTTGCTGCTGCCCTCGTCGCGATTCCGGTGTACACCGCGATTGCATTTCTTGCCCTTTACCTACGCATTGAGCAGTACGGACTGACATTCGGTCGATTCTACGGTGTGCTGTTCACATCCGGAGGTATGCTGTGTGGCCTTGGTTATGCGCTAGCAGTGCTCAAGAGGCGGGGCACGTGGATGGAACTCGTACCACGAGTGAATATGGCATTGGTGTGGGTCGTGATTGTGTTTGCCGTGCTCGTACACACACCGTTGCTAGACCCTCTCCGCTGGAGTGCTCGAAGCCAATTCCGCAGGTTGTCAGATGGTATCGTGAATGCGCGCGAGTTCGATTACGGATATCTGCGATTTCAGCTCGGGCACATCGGATATGAGACACTTGGCGCTATCGAGGAACTCGACGACCATCCACAAGCGCAAATCATAAGTGAACGCATCGCTGTAACACGCGCTGCTGAATCATATGCTGACGTTCGGCCACAGCCGGAGACCCTCATTTCCGCTAGTGATATCGTGACACTGGATTCAACCGCTACGCTGCCAGACAGTCTAGTGCGATTCGTTGTCACCAATCTCACCCAGTTCGAAGCAGATGACTGCGAGGCGAACAGAGACTGCACAATGTTCCCCGTAAACCTCGACGCAGACGAAGACGCAGAGTACCTGCTACTGCTATCGGGTGAGCGCAACTACTCGATAGTGGTGTTTGATAGGGATGAAGATGGTAAGTGGATGCGAGCGGGGCGCCTGACACGATATGATCGCCGTGTCAGATTGCCACCAAGGGCGGCGCTCATTGCGACACTCCGGCAAGATGGAGTTATAGCGGAAGAAACCAGATATCGTGATGTGATAATTGGAGATCATAGACTACGAGTAATGCGATAGCCGACTTAGTGTCTGCTATTTCTGCTCGCTGTCGTATTCCCTCGCATCAGCGAAGGTCTTTGCCTTCGTCAGTGCCTGTTCCAGCCGTGGTTGGAAACCAACAACCGGCCCGGTGCAGCCCTCACATAGCTGCCGGAGACCCGCAACCATGAGCAGTGGTTCCATCGGAGGATTACTCACCGTCGTGCGCCGCCAAAACTCTTCCACCCGATCGTGGAATGAAACCACGGTTTCCATCTCCTCCTCGGTGAACATCGCTCTAGCTACCTGATCGCGTAGATCGAAGACGATCCCTCCGAGCATCATCTGGACGTCCTCACGCGTACCTCCGCCCACAGTGGATATGCGCTTGAGAAATCTGTCACGACGAGACGTACTCATGTTTTCTCCCGCTCCCGGCGTTGCCAGGACGTTTGACGGAAGACTCAGCCGGTCTCCCACCAGGCGATCTCACCCTCGTGTCCACAATTTGGGCACTCGCGGCGCTCTGGCTCACCGAACAAAGCAAACCTGTGCAAGCAGATCGGACAAACCCCATACCGTCTGCCAAGGTTGTGTATCGATCGCCTGCCGGGCGGTTTCTTGTAGCCGGCTCGATATACCACTGTGAATTTCTTGGGGCGGCGAGGCCGTATTTCGAGAAAACGACGGGGAACATCAACCGACTGTCCGTACAACCAAAGAGACACTCGATCTTCGAGATCGTCCTTGACAACCGGATACCAAGCTCCGGCTCGGAGATTCCTCGAATGCGGTGGTCTGACTGTGGGCCAAAGGCGCGCCCAGGCTTTAGCTTTCTTCGGTTCACTCATCGGGATCACTGCCCCAACATCCGGAATTGCGACACTTTCCGTTCCAGTGGTGCAAATTACCATCGGTTAACTCCAAAATCGAGGAGTCCAACAAGCCCAAGACAACAAGCGGTGACAGCCAAGCGATTAGGATACCACCGCTGATTTTGCAGACAGGGGACCGTCAATTC
>CAYTDU010000424.1:0-5177 GCA_964436395.1 uncultured Gemmatimonadaceae bacterium
AGGGATGAAGGTGCTCCCGGCAGCCCGGATACTCACGTCCCTCAGCATGCCGAATTCCAATGGCACCGTGGATGCAGATCCTACTGCGATGAAGGTACCGCCCTCGTTGACGAAGTCCCGAATGGCAACGAGCCCCTCATATCCCATGCCGCCGACCATATTGGACGAGCTGTCCGGAAATCCGTGTGTCGGGTACTCTGGAGTCCGTGTATAGGCTAGCGGGCCATCATCGGGATCCAGCCCCTGAAAGATCCGTCTAGCGGTGTTGCGGGCACCCTGGTGAGGAAAGAGCAATACGTCATAGCGGTCCTTCAGGAATCCCATGTGTCCGATTCTGTCTTCGCCGATGTAGTCGTACTCCACTCCCTGCTGATCGAGCGTAAAGCGCGCCCACCCCTCGTCCTGGGTCCGTGTCCAAGTGTGTAACAATGCGATTTTCGGCAGATCCAATTCATGGGTGACCGCACCGTCAAGCACCCTGTTCCTCACCCGAAAGACGGTGAATCCGTGCTCACGCGCCCAGTTTTCCACCTCCCTGGAATCCTCCGTTTGCAGGACCCACGCACCCGGATCGAGCGTTATGTCTTCGTCTACTTCAACCTCTCCCTCAACCGCGGAGACAGGCACATCACCCAGAGCCAAACGCGCTGTGAGCAGGTTGGCGGCTGCATTCGGTTTCACCAAGTACACATCCCCGGAGCCTCCCTCAACCTCACCCGGAATGCTCACCATCGAAGTTATCGGTTGTACCTCCAGCTCCGACTGGATAATGGAATCCTCAACGGCGAAAGCCTCTACGTTGAAATGCAACGGGTAGGTCCACGCAACGTCGTCGTAAGGAGTGGGAGCATCAGCGGGAAAGTCCTGCCGGCGCATCAGTGTCAGTGCGTAATTGCGATAGGGTTGGTCCATCCGCAGAATGAAATCGCCCTCACTCACCTCAACACTGTCGAACACACCATCATCCGCTGCCCGATGCATTTCGATGCCCTGTCTTTGGAGAAGGTTCACCATGGCAGCTACGTTGTACTTCCGCTCCTGATCCGCTGGTATCACATATGCGAAGGGAGCTTCGGTTTTTCCCTTGTTGAGGGAGTTCTTGGATTTCTTCCAGAAGTTCTCGAGGATCATGCTGCGATTCTGAGCCACGAGAAAGACGGAAGTCAGAGCGCCGGTTTGCATGTAGTTGGTGTTGTTTCTCAGAGACCAAAGCGTAGTGTCTCTCGGAGGGCTGGGTCGATACCATTCCACCGAGGTGGATCGTCCTTCAAGAGTTCTCTCAACTGTGTTGGGGAAGGAGTTCCCAAAAGTCTCGTAGAAGCGGCCGACGGCGTTGCGCGTGTTGGTGACCCAGAGGAGATATCCTGGATACCACCCGGAGTAGAAGCCGTGCGTCCAGACACCGGGCATGCCGTGGGCCGTGAGTGACGTAACCTCGAAGTTCGACATCCACTGCCACTCGCTGATTGTGATCGGATCCACAGTCGGGTTGTACGGGCCGGTACCTGTGGACACGTAGAGATAGGGCACCGACTCGTGCAGGTCGTGTCCCACCGGGAACTTCCATTCCAAAAACAGCTTGACGAGTTCCTGAGTCAGGCGTGCGGACAGTTGGAGACCGTCCCGGTTGTTGTCGTGAAATATGTACTTGCCCCAGTACGGCGGACCACGAACCTGATCGTCCATGTCGTACGTGTCGGCGTTGTAGCGCGCGTGCCAATCCACCGTTCGGTCTCGACCGTCAGGCTCCGCGACCGGAACCATGAACACCACCGCATTCTCGCGGATCTCGCGGATCATGGGCGCGTCGGATACGGCTAGGCGGTACGCCATCTCCATGAGCATCTCAGGCGAGCCTGTCTCCGTTGAATGAAGGCCGCCGTAAAGTGCGTAGATGGGGGGAATATCGCGGATGATTCTGGCCGCCTCTGCTTCGGACGTTGCCCGCGGGTCGGCGAGTGAGTTCAGGCCCGCGCGAACCTCTTCGAGCCGAGCCAAGTTTGCCTCGCTTCCCACCTGAACCAGGGCAAGGTTTCTCCCTTCCTCGGTCTCTCCGAGGAGCTGAAAACGCACTCGATCGGTGGAGCCGCTGAGGGCCCGGAAGTAGCCGTATATCTCATCCACGTGGTGCAGCACGCCCGGCTTTCCGATGGCGTAACCGAAGTGGTCACGGGGAGAAACAACAGTGGGATGCGCGGGGAGATGGTCGACGACTGCGTTGGTGTACTCCGGCATTGTGGTCCATGAGAGGATCTCCCGCGTGTAGGCAGTGTCTACCAACTGACCCCATGTCGTTTGCGAAGGAACGCCGTTCTCGAGAAACCAGTCAAACGTCTGCGGCGGTGTTTCGTCCTGGCCGCTGAGCGGTCGTGACGGAAAGAGGAAGGTGCCGATAAGGAGAAGATTCAATGCGCAGGCATGAACAAAACGGGACTCCATGTTTCACTCCATACATTCGAGGAACGGGAGGATTCCCAAACACCCTGGCTTCTATTTAGGTCAGGATTCTTGAAGGGGAATCTGGTTGTAGCGACTGAAAAGTATAGAGGCAGGTAACGGTCGAAGCCAGTGTAAGCGAGCAATAATTCAGCAGCGTGCTGTGGGGTACCGGACTGTCTCTCCTAATTGGACGCAAATACCGAGGGTGCCCACCAGCCAACATCAGTAGGCACCTCGTAGATCAACTCATCGCTCTGGAACGATAGGCTCTGAACATGGAATCCCCTGCCTAGCCACCCGCCTTGCCCTGACGGGCGACTGATTCCATGGCGCGCCGCACTTTTTCCGGGTCGCCAAGGTACTCGTGCCTGATGGGCCGGAGATCGTCGTCCAATTCGTACACCAGTGGAATGCCGGTGGGAATGTTCATCTTGATTATTTCTTCGGGTTCCAGGCCGTCGAGATGCTTAACGAGCGCACGCAGGCTATTGCCGTGTGCCACGATGACGACACGTTTCCCCTCTTGGATCGCAGGCGCTATGGTCTCCATCCAATACGGCACGAATCGGGCAACCGTATCCTCGAGGCACTCCGTCAGGGGTAGCTCGCTCCGTGGCAACGCAGCGTAGCGGCGGTCGTTTGCGGGGTGCCGCTGGTCAGTTTCTTCCAATGCCGGCGGCCGGGTGGCGTAGCTTCGCCGCCATATGTGGACTTGTTCGTCGCCGTACTGTTCGGCCGTTTGCACCTTGTTCAAACCCTGTAGCGCCCCGTAGTGCCGTTCGTTGAGCCGCCAATCGCGAATCACGGGAATCCACATCAGGTCCATCTCGTCGAGAACGATCCACAATGTCCGAATCGCGCGCTTCAACACCGACGTGAATGCTATGTCGAAGGTCAACCCAGCTTGCTGAAGTGCCTTTGCCGCTGTGCGGGCTTCGGTCACGCCGGTATCCGAGAGATCTACGTCCGTCCAGCCGGTGAAGAGATTCTCTCTGTTCCACACGCTCTCACCGTGACGAAGCAAAACGAGTTTGTGCATGCGTTGCTCCTTACTGTTAATGATGAATTGTACGGTGGAATGGGTAGGAGATTCAATTGAACGCGCTTCGAATACCGTAACCTTTCCCCCAACCCATTTGGATTCAACACCCGGGCCGCGCTTTGTTAGAACCCCACCCAGTAGTTGACCTTCACTAGGAAGATGTCGTCGGCCGGCGCGCCGAAGAGCGCGTTCACGTCACGGCCCAAATCCATGTTGCCTATGGGTTCCACATTGCTTCGCGACTGCGTCCACACGAGATAGAGAGTCGAACCAGGTCGGAACTCCCACCTGAGTAGTGCGTTGCCACGCAGCGACCTGAAGTTGAAGTCAGGGTCCCTGAATGTGAACGACACACCGGGACCGTCACCGTCTGAATCGATTGTGCACGACCCGCCCTCCAGTTCGATTGTGCCTATGTCGATTCCGTACACACTCTTGGCGAGTTCGCGCGGGTTGTCGAACTCCTTGAAGTTGGTGTAACTGCCACTCGAGATGAGAGGTTGGGCAAACACCTCGAGAGTGAGGTCGGGCGTCAAGGTGACGTTCAGGCGCGTGTCCATCGAGACGGTTTTGTGCTCGAGATCGGCGAACACGTACCGTCGCCCGAAGAATGCGGTTGCCGTTGGGTCGTCGTAGGCGGCCACGTACTGAGCCGTGGACTCGCTCTCGTGCAGGTTCGGCTCGAGGCTGATCGAGATATTAGGCGCTGGGCGGCAGGTGACACCCAGCCCGATGGTGTAGTCGCATGCCCCTTCGCTGTTGCAGCCTCGGTTGACTTCGGTGCTGAATACCAGATCTCTGCGTGAATTAGTGGACAGGTCAAACGAGAAGAAATTCCAACCGGGGGCGCGCACCACGGGTCCGCCGCGGGTGAGCCGGTCGTCGATAACTGAGAAGCGGTGGATCCAGAAGGCGTTGATGTCCCAATAATCGAGAGATTGGATACCCACGAGCCCCCGCATCTGTCTATCGGTTAGGTCGCCGTCGAAGTTGTACTGTTGTTGGCCGCCGCCTATAAAGACTAGCTGTCTGTACAGCTTGGTCGGGCGTGTGAATTTGCGGAAGACGTTGGCGTTCATCCACACGTAATCGGCGCGAGTCAGGAACGCCAGATCGTTCACCTCGAACCCCGGCGACCGGATGTGGGTAGCGACTTCGCCGAGCCAGTCACCAGATTCTTTGGAAACACGGGCATACGCGGCAAAACCGCGCATCGACGTTAGTCCCGGGTCCAACGAGTCGGTAAAGAGCCCGTTCCGTCCGTGATGGCGATCCGGCCGCTGAAAATAACGGGCGCTCGAGTATTGAGCACGCATTACCGCGGTCGAGTCTCCGGCGATTTGCGAGAAGGCCAGGTCTGTCATCAGCCGGTATGTGCGCTCGCCCCACCAGAAGTCGGATTCGAATCCCAGGCCCTCCGCATGCCGATTGAGTTGGCTCCTGAGCACGCCGTCGTCGAAATCGCGCGCCAACGATGTAACCATTCCGCCGAGCACCAGGTCACCGCCGCGCAGGTCCTTGGCCAACCGCCCCACGAAGTAGTTCGTGACCGGCTCGACTTCGAATGTGAATCGGGACGCGTCCGCCCCCATCACTGTCGCTCTCTCCCGCCGTGTGACCGCGTCCAGGACTCCAACGGACCAACCGCCCTCGGTGCGGCCGGTCGGCGCACATGCCGGCCTGTGGCGCGGGCCGC
>CAYTDU010000425.1:0-5137 GCA_964436395.1 uncultured Gemmatimonadaceae bacterium
CGGAGCAAGGTTGTTGGAGGACAAAGCGGCGGAGGTGGGGAGGGGGGTGGAGGGTATACGCGCTAACATAAGACATCTGCGGCGGGGGTTGTTGCGGCGAAGATGTTGGCCTGTTGCATCGTGCGGCGGCGCGGGCTGTTGAAGAAGTATCTCCTGAGATTGTGAGCGTTGTCGCGCCAGGCTTCGAGGGTTGCTCCGGCGGTGACAGCGAACCTCATTGCGTCAAGCAGCACTTTCTGAATACGCCACAGCGATGGTGGGCGTGTTTCCCAGTCGAAATCCCCAGGGGGAAAAAGCGAGGAACTCGTTTGTGAAGTCTTCCAGGAGGAGCGCCGCCAGGAGCTTCGAGTAGATGAAGCAACGAGCGAGGGGCGGATCTCTCGCAGGTAGATCGCCCATAAACAGAAGGCTCTTCATGCGTTTGAAGGCAAGTTCTATCTGCCAACGGAAGCGATAGATGTCCAACACATCCTTGGCGTCGACGACATCGTGAGGTAGCGACGTCAGCACGAAGATGTAACTGGCCGCTTCGAGTGTTCTGGGGTCGAGCGTACGGCTCTTCTTAGCGCGCTCTTTCATCACTCTTTGCCGGGATGCTTCGGCAGCTGACTCGCTCTTGCGAACTGCCACTAGGCGCGCAGGTACGGCCGGTATCTTGTCCTTAGCAGCTCGCTTGATGCGAACATCGAAATCACCTACATCGGCCTCGGGAAGCCCCCTAAGCACATCAATGATGTCGAGCGACTCACCTCCTGGATGCTCGAGCGGTACGTTCTGCCAGTTGATCCGGATTAGGAAGTCAGCGCCAGCCGTGACAGCAGCATAGATGCCGCGACGGTGAGCGTATCCCTGGTCGCCTACCACGACATCGCCCGCCTCGAGTTGGAACCTGGTCAACGTTTCTCCACCACGGTGGTCGGTCAACTCCACATGATCAATAGAGAGTCTAGCGAGATCATACCCCATATGAACTCGCCAATCTGTTCCCTTACTCCCTGGTTTGCTGATTGTCGTCGCATCCACCAGCCGAAGTCGAAGCCTGCGGCCGTTTTGGAGAGGTGGGGGCGCCCTTTCTGCTAACTTAATGCCCAGTAGCATCCCGAGCCACTCTGAGGCACTACGAAGCCGCTTCAGAAGCGCCACATCCGACAGTGATGCGACATTCACAACCTCCGCCCATGCGGCAGTCTGCCTCAACGTGAGCCCACAGAATCCATACGCAAATGCCAGCCGAAGCAGCGCAGAGGCGCTACGTACCTGCCTCTTTCGCCGCAATGCCCCAGTTTCCCTGGCGGTACGCTCCAAGTCACCCTCAGGAGGAAGAAACGACAGAAGGTACGGCCACTGATACTCAAATATCACTGTGGAATCCATGGCCTTATGATTAACAAAACCACGGAATACAGTCAATAGCTTAAGTTAGCGCGTATGCCCACCTCACCCCCGTCACAACCACTATCCCCCAACCTCCGCCCACCAGACATCCGAGCCGTTACGTCGGCTCCCTCTCGCGGCGAAAACGCCGCACCACCCTACTGAAACCTAGAGATCAACCGGGCTCCGCACTCCAAAGGCTCCCCGATTCAACACATGCGTGTAGATCATCGTCGTCCGTACATCTCGATGACCCAACAACTCTTGAACAGTGCGGATGTCGTATCCACCCTCCAGAAGGTGAGTGGCAAACGAATGGCGCAGCGTGTGACATGTGGCGCGCTGCGACATCCCTACCGCCAGTACCGCAGCTCGAAAAGCCCTCTGTACCGCCGTTGGGTGCAGATGCTCCCGCACAACCCTTCCAATGCGTCCATCGTGCCGCAAGCGTGGTGATTGAAACACGAACTGCCATGCCCACTCACGATTGGCACCTGGATACTTGCGATTCAGACCGTCAGGCAGCCGCACGTACCCGCCACCAGACCTCAAATCGACGTCGTGTCGCAGCTTGAGACGTCGAAGATGTGCTTGCAGACCCTTCCGTCCCCTGCGCGGTAACATCGTAACACGATCCCGTCCACCCTTGCCGCGCCGGATTCGAACTTCTCCGGACTCAAAATCAATGTCCTTGACCCTGAGTTCCAAACACTCCTGAAGCCGCAACCCGGACCCGTACAGCAACAACGCCACCAGCTTCGGCTGGCCCCTCATCGCACCAAGCACCCTGAGCACTTCCTCTCGCGCCAGCACCACCGGCAACCGCCTCGGCTCCTTCGCTCGCACAAGTGGTTCCCAACCGTCGACGTCGCGCCCGATCACCTTCCTGTACAGAAACAACAGAGCACTCGCGGCCTGGTTCTGTGTTGCGGCACTCACCTTTCTACGTTCTGCCAAACACGTCAGGAACCGTTCCACATCATGGACCCCGAGTGCCACTGGATGTTCGTCCCTGTTAAAACCGATGAAACGTTTCACCCAACGGACATACGCATCTTCGGTCCTGCGACTGTAGTTGCGCACTCGTATCGCGCGCCGGAGATCGGCGATTATGTTGCGGTTCTGCATGACACCAAAATCGCAGCTTCACTCCGTCCTGCTTCGCCAAAAAAATGCTAACCGTATCGAATTGATGCGGATGGGCACGACATGGTGCTTCGTTTCCTATGTACGTTGCGGCAATCCTGGCACCCATCGTCTTGCCCGCGCACTCTTCCAGACGGCAATGTCACTATCACCAACGCGCATCCGCAGGATCCTCGCTGAGCTTCAGCTTGATCGCCCGAACTTCACCGAGCACTTCCTTCACATCGCGGCGCAACGCGTCCATCTCGGCCCTCGCATCGTACACCTGGTCGAGCCATGCGGCGATCGCGTTCACAGCCTCCTCGCCGAGTTGCTCGTAGAGAATACCAACCTTGGCCGGCTGCGGCATATAGACTCCAGTTTGAAAACCGGATCAAGCTAGTCTTTGCGTGCTGGAGTACGTAGCCGAAAAAACGCCTTATCAAGGCGCGTCGATCTGGACGAGAATGATCCGCCCCGCAGTTTGCATTGATTTCCCTTGAGCGAACTACGTTCTATCGTGCGGCGCGCAGTATCCCAGTCGCCTTCCTCCCCGAAGAACCACCGGTCCAGCAAGACGAATACTCCCTGAGTTGCGCAGTCTTCGCACCACGAACGAATACGGCAAAATGCAACGCGTAACTGCAATTCAATCAACGTGTTGAGACTTTGTTGACAGTTGACGATCATATTTGTGTCAGACAAGGAGCGATCATGAGCAAGCGACCTTCCCTAAAGCTGCTCGGGATCCCGTCATTGTATGACTGCGATGGCAAATCCGTGCACTTCAGGACTCGAAAGCAGTTGGCATTGTTGATTCTGCTCACTCTCGAGGCACGCAACGAGCCTTTGCCGCGAGATATGCTTGTGGATCTACTTTGGTCCGACAGCCCGCAGAAAAAGGCGCTGCATTCCCTTTCTCAGGCTCTCTACGAGATTCGCAAGAAGCTCGGCAGCGATGTAGTGGCTGCATCTCGGCTTGAAGTCTTGTTCAGCGGTGAACTTTCCGATGACCTCGACACTGTAGCAAATGGGTGCTCTCCAAATCATATCGCGGTTCCGTTGGAGGGCATGGAGAATTGGGCGGGCAGGAGGTTTGCCGAATGGGTCGAATCTACCCGAGACCGGATTCTCGCCCAGATACGAGGAAGGCTCAGCGACCAGCTTTCTGAGGCTCGAGCTAGTGGCCGTGTATCCGCGGTTCGAGAACGGGCGGGACTGCTATATAATGTCGATCCGCACAATGATGCTGCGGTGCAGGCGTTGGCGGAGGAACGTTTTTCGTCGGGCGACTGGGCCGGCGGGATTCGGTTGGTACGGAAACACATAACTAAATCGAAGCACGAGCTTGGACGATCCCCGTCTGCGGAGGTGCTCGCCACGCTGCGGCGTTTCGAGCGCGGTTTGCTACGTCACCCTATCACCGGGAAGCGAGATGATTCCGATCTACCGCCACTCCAGACCAAACCGCAGGTATTCGTAGGTAGAGAACCAGAGATGGCCAGGCTTGAGGCGTTGCTGTACGAGATCGAGAGCGGCCATTTCAGAACATGTGCATTGCGCGGGCCCGACGGTATCGGGAAGAGTGCGATACTCCGATGTTTCACATGCTCTGCTGCCACTCGGAGCGTGCCAACCTACCTCGTCGCATGTCAGGAGATTGGAAAGAACATTCCGTTTGCTGCGGTCTCTGATCTTCTCAAGCGACAATACAGGCTGAACAGAGGTGACAGGAGTAATGCTCATCATTTCGATGCTTCGTTATTACCCGAAAACGCTGGCCACTGAAAGCACCAACAGCACAGCAACAATCACGGGCACCACCGCATACATCCATTGGACCTTCTTACATTCATCTGCCAGGATGCTCTTGTAATCGCTCTTTGAGCACCCTCCCTCCCTCACAAGATCGTCGATATGATCCTCGCCAGAGATACGGAGACAATACTCGATGTTGTTCCAATCGTTTGGACCGGGATTCTCGGTCCTGACGTCGAGAAGCTCGACCAAACGATTCCTGGCAACGATCACGCGTGCTTTCTTCACCGCGTAGTGCCTGTCCAAAACAAATGCCGTGACGCTGAACGCGATCACCAGTGCCAGGACAATCGCCACTAGTCTCCAGTCACTGAGGGACTCGATAACATCGGATTCCGTGGCACCGGCCACTGCCAACACGCCATATAGCACTGCTCCATAGCCCGCGCGGATCTTCCAGATGATGTCGTTGTACCCGCTGAAGGCTTCGCCCATGCCTGCCAGTTCGGCGTCAACAAGCATGCCTCTGTAACTACCCGGTTCGCCTTGATCTTGATCGCACATGGCCGTGCCTCTGTGGTGTTCCTTGGCTGTTTTCAAAATTCCGCGGTTTACGGAGCCACCGTGGGTCCATTTCTGGCGGTACGCTACGGTTACTCTAGCACCTCAGCAATCACACGGTTCAACTCCGAGTACAACGCCCATTTATGAATGACGGCCGCCGCTCCCATCGCCTTCGCGGCGGATTGTATGTAGGCGTGTATCGAATGCCTACCGTTGCTCGCCAGCACAATGATCTTCGCGTCGGGTGATATGTGACGCACATCCGCAATCAGATCGAGGCCATCCATATCGGGCATGAACATGCCGGTGATAACGA
>CAYTDU010000426.1:0-5110 GCA_964436395.1 uncultured Gemmatimonadaceae bacterium
GTCGATTCGAGGTGCTGGGCTTGTTTCACTGTCGGCTCCGATTCGGTACGGCTCGATTTGGTCGAGTCCATATAGGGGGACATTCAACTTGTCCCCCCCTTCGTACTCGAGCACGATCACTTCCATCGTCGCTCCCTCACCGACACTTATAACCTGTATGCCACGGTAGATGCCTATGCCGTGTTCGAGGTGCACCACAAAATCACCGGGAGATAGAGCACCGACGGCCGGTTCGGTCGCCTGCCGATACTTGCGCAGTCGTCGTACCCTGCGAGCACGTCGGAAGATTTCATGATCCGTAAAGACTGAGAGGCCCGATAGGACAAACCCGCCGTGCAGAGACCCCAATGCGAGGGTGACATTGGTTGGCAAGCGTTCACCTGGTACGTCGCTCTCCGAGAGCAACTCTTCGAGACGCTCGAGCTGCCCTTCGTTGTCACAGAGAATGAGTGTTGGGCCTGATCTCACAATGCGGGAGAGCCGCTTCATGTCACGCCGGATTTCAGGTGGATCCGTCAAGCCAAAATCGAGCTTGGCAGACTCCATCAGGTTGATGCGCCCAAACTGCGTCCAGCGATCCACCCATACTTCAGGCGAGTAAAACACTGCCTCTCTCCCAGGAACGTCCTCACCGCGCCGTCGAGCTATGTCCAAGTGCCGTTCAGCATCGTCCCAGCTTCGTTTGACTTCAGACGTGTCCACGTCTGGTGTCAAGACAAAGAGGGTATCGGGTGGCAGGAGATCGAGGAGTGATTTGCGGCCCCCCTCACCTCCCCCTTCCAGGCGGTAGGGCGGTAGGGCGGTAGGGCGGTATTCCTCCCCCCCCACTCCTCCCGCTTGTCCCGCCTCCGCTGCATTTGGATGGACCGGAAGGATCGTCACTGAATCCAGTGATCTTTCTGACCTCTGACTGTCGAGGTCGAACTCTCTGATCGAAGCTACCTCGTCACCCCACCACTCGATCCGGGCCGGAGCCGCCATACCGAATCCGTAGACGTCTACGATGCCGCCGCGCACAGCAAATTGGGCAACGTCCAACGTGGACGGACGCCGCTCGTATCCCATCGTCTCGAGCTGGGCAACGAAATCCGCGAGCCGAAGTCGCATGCCGTTGTGGCAGTGAATGCGACTCGTCTCGACAGCTCCAGCCATGCGTGTGAGTTCCACCGTGGCAATGAGTGTGGTGACCAACACCCTGACGTTGCCGGTCAGGACGGCATCGATGGTCTCCACACGTTCTCCAGCTATCTCGAAGTGCGGCTCCTCCTCACCGAGCGCTTCTCTTTGCGGATAGAGACGCACACCCTCCCCGAGCAGGACGTTCAAATCCTCATGCCACATCTCAGCTTCGGTCGGGTTTGCGGCAACGAGTACGAGAACACGCTGCGCTAGATCTTCGTGCAGGATCGTCATGAGCACTGCTGCGCTCGACCCTGGAAGACCGGTCACGTCCAACGTTTCCCGTTTTCTGGGTAGCGACTGCTCGAGGGCGCGCACGACCGGATTGGCACGAAACGTCGCTATCAGGTTGGGCAACACTACACTGCCG
Organism: uncultured Gemmatimonadaceae bacterium; assembly: GCA_964436395.1. GTDB lineage: Bacteria > Gemmatimonadota > Gemmatimonadetes > Gemmatimonadales > GWC2-71-9 > JBDGYW01. Next base: position 1,550 of record CAYTDU010000426.1, read on the forward strand.
TCCTTTTCCGTCCTCCGGAACTCGCCACCAGGAATTCTCCCACAGCCGCTGCCAACGCCAGCATCAAGAACAGGCTGGCGACGTTGATACGGCCTTCGCCGCTGAAGAGTGAACTCAACAACTGGTCCGATTCAAGGACGCGGGCATCATCGCCGAATACGGTGCGTACCTGGTTTTCGTCGGCTACCTGAAGCTGGGATTCCCGCACGTCGCTGAACACTTCCAGCGCTCCCACGGTATCACTGCTGGCGCTATGGAGGAAATAGACACCGGTGTGTAGTGGAGCCACAATGCGATGGTTGCCCGGCACAGCGGTAACTGGTGCGGACTGCGTGCCGTCCATCGTCCGAGCAGTCGCAGGAAGCTCAACCACATCACCAGGGCTCGCCGTAACAATCCAGCTTTCCTCAGCCGCAATCCGGTTGATCAGATAGTCGACGAACGGCACGAAGAAGGCACTCACCGGAAGACGCGTCCATTCCGGTTCCAGCCTGCTTGCAACCAATACCACGTTACCACTACGTACCAGCCAGGGTTCACCGTCTATGTCCGCGAAGATATCACCCGTGCCGCTCAGGCCGTATCGTCTATAGACTTCAATGCCGTCTGCGATCCCGGACTGATCGGAGAGCGTCCATTCTCCCTGTCTCACGTCTCGAAACTCCCAAGTTACACCGCGCATATTCAAAGTGCGGTTCAACGCGCCGACCATCGCTGGGTCGGAGGGAGGGAAAACCACCGAAGTCCCCGCCTGAGCGAAATGCCCCAGTGAGACCCGGTCACCCGAGGTGGCACGCCCACCTTGCTGCAGTACCGACACGGCCTCCACCAGAAAATCACCGACTTCCGTCGCCATCGCGACCGCAACGGGCTCAGCTCTCAGCAGCGCGATTTTTCTGATGTCGTCAGCGCGCATCTCATCCGAGTCGAGCTCCACCGATGCAACGGTCCAGCCGGGATTCCGCAGAGCCCCGGAAAGCACCACGCGGTCACCCGGAGATGCCAGTGCCCTGGCCAGCTCCATACCTTCGGCTCGGAGCCGGAGCGTGACCGGGCGCTCGGATGAGCCACCCACAACCGCAACAACACTACCTGTGGGCGTCCAGATCTCGGGTTGGGAATAGACTGAATCGAGCCATCTGTTTTTCGGCCTGGCTGGAGGTGCCCACAAAAGCACTCTCGTGGCGGGAGACTCGCCCGGCGAGAATGCGGTTGCCTGTAGATCACTAACGACCACGACAGGACCGTTGGGAAGCGGATCCTCAAGTATGGCCCGGGCGGCTGCTCGAGCGGCGGTCCCCAAATCCAGGCGCATATTGGACGGCTCCAACGAGTCCAGCACTTCGATTGCCTCGAGCCTCGTCTTCCTCAACGGGAGGCCGTCGGCGAGTACCAGCCACAGCCTGTCTCCGGTGGCAGTTCGGGCGATCACTTGCCTTGCCGTGGCGATGATAGTATCGAGCGTGCGGTGCCCCTCCAAGACCGCTGCTGACGAAAGCGAATTGTCCACAACCAGCGCGACCGCTGTCGGCGGGTGAGCAACGCCAGTGCCAGTCCTGACAAAAGGTCTCGAGGCCGCCAACACGATACAGACAATCACCGCAGTCCTCAGGATCAACAGCAGGAGATTCCTGAATCGCAACCTTCTGGAATGCTCACGCTCTGTGGCAGTCAAATATTTCACGGCAGGAAAGACCACGGTGGGAGGTAGTCGCCTCCCTAAGAGGTGCAGCAACGCGGGTATTGCAGCTGCAACCAGCGCCAGCAACGCTAGGGGCTGTAGGAATCCAATCACGCGAGCTGTGACCGTCGTGCCGCCACCCGGCGCAACACTTGGCCGAATGGCGTGTTCGTGAGTACGTGATGGTAGTGAATACCGCCGCTGCGGCAGTCGGACCGCCAGGACTCAATGGTGTTGTGCACCGTTTCTTCATAGACCGCGCGCAATTCTCTCGGTCGCGCAGTCACGAATGTCCCCGACTCTGGATCCTCGAAGCGTGCTTCGGGCGGCCCCTCCAAATTCAACTCAGCCGGGTCCATGATGTGGAGCACGATCACCTGGTGACCTCGGTGCCTCAGAAAGTGAAGGGCCCTGAGAACAAGACGGCTGTCGAACAGCAAATCGGACACAAACACTACAAGTCCGCGACGCCGCAGCAAATCCGTTACCTGGCGCAACGCCGGTTCGGCCGCAGTACCGCGCCCCGGAGTGATCTCCTGCACCACCCGCGCAAGCGTCCACCAGTGATTCGACCTAGCCCCAGCACGTACGACGGAACGAACCTCATCGTCAAAGGCTATGAGTCCGGTTGCATCCCGTTGCCGCAACAAGACGAGTGAGATAGCGGCTACTAGTTGTTTGGCATAAGAGAGCTTGCTGAGCCTGTGCTCGGCACCGGACCAGTCCATTGATGCACTGATATCCAGCACCAACATGGCCCTCAGGTTCGTCTCTTCTTCGAACTGCTTCACGAACAACCTGTCGGAACGGGCCAACATCTTCCAGTCCAAGTAGCGCAACTCGTCGCCAGGTTGGTATGGACGATCTTCCGTGAACTCTACGGAAAAACCGGGGAAGGGTGACTTATGCGAACCGGCCAGAAACCCCTCGACAATCCCGCGAGCGACCAGCTCAATGCCCCCCAGTTGAGCGACCACAAACGGGTCGAGCAGATCAATGCGTTTTCCCTGCGGCTCTGGCAACAGACTGTCTCCAAATCTCGTGTTGTTTCGACCACTTAAGTCTAACATGGGAACCACTGTCATCCCGATTGGACGCAGAATGGCCGATGCGTTTGGACCAAACCATCGGAAGTCGTTGTCATACAATAAGATAGCATATCCTCTCCAGGTGGCATGTAGTGTGCAATCATCGAGTTCAGACGGTACCGACGGACGGTCGGGTAAGGCAGGAGGTTAGTAATGCGCGAGGCGATAGTTGCGATCCTGCTATCGCTCATTCACGTAGTATGTTTGCTCGGACAAGACTCCCGAGCCGCACCGGAGGTGCGCGTTTTGGACACCGCCCCCCTGGTTGTGCTCAGCACCAGTGACGAGGTCGTGAGCCGTGGCGACCGAATGCGCGTTTGGTTTGGAACTTCAAAGAATGCTCACGTTTCGGTCCTCAGAATCGACACCGACGGGCGTGTCCGTATGCTCTACCCGGAGCGCCCATGGCACGACAACTACATTCAATCCGGACGTATGGTTGAAGTCAGAAGCCCTGTCTGCGACGAAACTGACTGTGCGTTCGCGGTCGACGACTACCCGGGCCGGGGATACATATTCGCTATTGCCAGCGTTTTGCCGTTCGATCTCCATGGCCTTGCAAACGGCGACTACTGGGACTATTCGAACATCGCGTATCGAGGCAGAGTGATTGGTGACCCATTTGGAGCCCTGACGAAACTGATGGATCGTGTGGTGCCCGACGCGGAAGACAACGACTACTCATACGACGTTTACGAATACCACGTGGAAGAACGGTTCTCGTATCCCCGGTTTCTCTGCTACGAGTGTCACAGCTTTGTGCGATTCCCCGCATGGAATCCATACCAACGG
>CAYTDU010000427.1:0-5110 GCA_964436395.1 uncultured Gemmatimonadaceae bacterium
GTCGTCGTGTACATCGGTCAAACAGCTGATCTGAGTGAGCGCTTCGACGACCACCACAAGCAGTGGTGCTTCGACAACCATCGGAAGTCGCACATCGGTGTGCACCTTGAGTCGTCGGAGAAGAAGCGTTTGGCGATCGAACAGGACTTGATCGCCAACTATCACCCTCCCTGTAACAACTAGGAGGGAAAGGCTAATGGGGAGGATTGACGCAGCCCGAGTGACGACCCTAGGTGAGTGTGCCGAGGTCCTCCCCGGTTTCTCTGTGCGCGGTCGTATGGAACACGATCCCGACGGTACCCATCAGGTGATACTGACTCGACACCTGGAGCAAGGGCTACCATACACTTATAAGGAACAGGACGAGCACCGTCTCGCCATCGAGCGGGACACGTCGAAGTATGAGATCGTATCCGGCGACGTTCTGTTCATGTCTCGTGGCGCGCGGAATCTCGCTTGGGCAATAGCCTCAGTTCCGCGGCCAACTGTTGCGCCGGTGAGCTTCTACATCTTGAAGCCCAAGGATGGTGTAAGCCCGGCATACCTAGCCTGGTATCTCAACCAGGCGCCGGCTCAACGCGCGATCGACGAGATCCGAACCGGCGCAGCCACGCCCATTGTGCAGAGGAAAGCCTTTCGTGATCTGCCGGTTGTACTGCCTTCGCCGGAAACACAATTGGCAATCGCCGACTTGGCGGAACTGTTCGCCACGGAGCGGGCACTCCACACGAAGCTCGCGGATCTCATGACCAAACGACAATCTCTTATCGGCAACGACATCATCGAACGCCTGGGAGCCCGCGTGCCGCGGGTGAGGAGTAGCAATGGCTAACAAGATCTCTCAGGAGCAGATCAATGACACGCTTTGGCGCGCCTGCGACACATTCCGAGGCACGCTGGATCCGGCGCAGTACAAGGATTATCTGCTCGTCATGTTGTTCTTGAAGTACGTGAGCGACGTGTGGACGGACAAGCGCACGGCGTTGGCAAAGAAGTACGAGGGCGATGACGTACGCATCGAGCGAGCCCTAGGTCGCGAGCGATTCGTCGTTCCTCGAGAATCACACTTCCAATTCCTTTACGAAAAGCGCGTCGCCCCGAATATCGGTGAGATTATCAATATCGCGCTTGAAAAAATTGAGGACGCGAACCGCGCGAAGCTCGAGAATGTGTTCCGTAACGTCGATTTCAACTCTGAGCCATACCTAGGTGAGACCAAGGACCGCAACCGTCGGCTCAAAAACCTGCTGGATGATTTCGCGAATCCGGTTCTCGATTTGCGACCATCACGAATTGGAAAGCTCGATGTGATCGGAAACGCGTACGAGTACTTGATCAGTAAGTTTGCCAGCGATGCCGGGAAGAAGGGCGGTGAGTTCTTCACACCGCCGGAGGTTTCGATACTCTTGGCGAAGCTGCTTGCTCCCCAGTCAGGGGAGACAATCTGCGACCCGGCGTGCGGGTCGGGGTCGCTGCTCATAAAGGTAGCCCGTGAAGTGGGAAGTGAGGATTACTACCTGTACGGTCAGGAGGTGAACGGCGGGACGTGGGCCCTCTGCAAAATGAACATGTTTCTACACAACATCGACAAGGCACACATCGAGTGGGGCGACACTTTGAACAGCCCGAAGCTAGTGGATGACAACCATCTCAAGAAGTTCGATGTGGTCGTGGCCAATCCGCCTTTCTCGCTCGGTAAGTGGGGTGCGGAAAACGCGGCCGGCGACGTGTTTCACCGGTTTTACCGCGGCACACCGCCGAAATCAAAGGCCGATTACGCGTTCATCACACACATGGTGGAGACGGCCGCGAAGGACGGCGGCCGTGTTGGTGTGATCGTGCCGCACGGAGTGTTGTTCCGTGGAGGCGCCGAGGGGAAGATTCGGACACAGCTGATCGACGAGAACCTTTTAGATGGCGTCGTAGGGCTCCCCGCCAACCTGTTCTTTGGCACCGGTATCCCTGCAGCGATCCTACTGTTCAGGAAGGGCCGAGAGACAAGCGACGTCCTGTTCATCGATGCGAGCCGGGATTACGAAGACGGGAAGAATCAGAACAAGCTGCGTGATGAGGACATCGCGAAAATCGCTGCAACGTTTCGTGGGCGACAGACCGTTGGGAAGCACTCCTATCGAGCCAGCGTCGAGGAGATTCGTGAAAACGAGTACAATCTCAACATTCCGCGATATGTGGACACGTTTGAGCAGGAAGAGGAGATCGACGTGGATTCAGTCCACGAGGATATCGTGGCAATTGAACGCGAGCTTGCCAGCACGCGAGCTAAAATCAACGAGCACCTGAAATCCCTGGGGATATATGTCTGACCAGGCGTGGCAAGATGCCTGTCTGGGGGAATTGATCGACACATTCGAGGCCGGCGTAAGCGTTCGATCAACTGACCGGCCTGCGGCGAACAGCGAACATGGCGTCTTGAAGGTCTCGTGTGTCTCTCGCGAGGGCTTTCGGCCGAGTGAGAACAAGCTGGTGATCGATGAGGACCTCCGTCGAGTCGGGCCGTCCATAAGTCGTGGAGATTTGATACTCACACGGGCAAACACATTGGAGCTGGTTGGTCGTGCCGTCACCGTTGATGACGACTTTCCTCATCTCCACCTTTCTGACAAGCATTGGAGGGTAGTGCTCCAGGAGGAGAAGGCTGCGCATCTCGGTTGGCTCAAGTACATGATCAATTCGCCCCGTGTGCGCCGCGCCCTTATGGTTCGAGCCACTGGCACAAGCGGGAGCATGAAGAACATCTCCCAGCGAGAGTTTCTGAAAATCCGTGTTCCGTATCCGCCATTTGACGTGCAGCAGCGGATCCACGCTGTTCTGGAAGAATGGGAGTGCGCCAACCGGCAACTAGAAGATCTCATCGCCGCCAAACGATGTCTCAAACGTGGTTTAATGCAGCAACTGCTTACTGGGCAGCGGAGGTTCAAGGAATTCGACAATGGTGATCCGAGGAAATCCACTTGGTTTGGCAACATTCCAGCTACGTGGTCGTATCCCGCAATGGAGGAAATAGCAGTCGAGGTAAAAATGAGGGCGGGACCGGGATTTGAGAAGTTCTCGGTCATCTCTTGCACCAAGTACGAAGGATTGGTTGATTCGCTCGAATACTTTGGTAAGAAGGTGTTTGGTGATGACAGATCGAACTACAAGGTCGTTGAGCGAGCGCACTTTGCCTATCCAAGCAATCATATCGAGGAAGGGTCGATCGGACTGCTACATCACCGAGATCGTGGTGTTGTGAGCCCGATCTACACCGTCTTCGAGGTGACCGCAGACGTGCTCCCGGAGTACCTCTACCTGGTCTTCAAGACAGAGAAGTGTCGCCACCTCTTTGCATCGGGAACGAACGCCTCAGTGAACCGTCGAGGGAGTCTCCGCTGGCGGGAGTTTCGCAAGTTACGATTGCCCATTCCGTCACGACCCGAGCAGGAAGCGATTGTGACGTTGGCCCGTGCGCTGCAAAGTGAGCTTGATCTTTTAAGAAACCTCCGCAATGCGCTTGACCGCCAGCGGCGCGGAGTTATGGAACTCCTTCTGACCGGCACGGTCAGGGTACACACCTAACTCATGACGAACGACACGGCCACACCTCTGTTCAGAGAAGATCACATTTCACAGATCCCAGCGCTCCAGCTGCTGCAAAACCTGGGGTGGAAATACTTGACGCCGGAAGAGGCAGACGAGATGAGAGGCGGCAAGCGATCGAGAGTGCTCCTCACAGGGATCCTCGCGCCGACGCTCCGCGAATTGAACGAAATCACATACAGGGGTGAAAAGTACGCATTTTCGGAAGGCAATATCCAGACGGCGATCGAGGCGCTCGAAGACATCCACATCGACAGTCTGGTACGTACCAGCGAGAAGGTCTACGATCTTTTACGGTTGCCCAAGGCACTACAGCAGAACATTCACGGCGACACTCGTAGCTTCAACTTCTGGTACGTCGATTGGGAGCACCCTGAGCGGAACGCGTTCCACGTCACCGAAGAGCTTGACGTGGAACGCGGCGGCACCACGGAAACCAGACGGCCTGACATCGTGCTGTTCGTTAACGGAATTCCCGTCGTAGTGATCGAGTGCAAGCGGCCTGACATTGATGATCCGATGGCCGAAGCCATCTCTCAGCAGATCAGAAACCAGAAGCCGGACAACATTCCACGGTTGTTCCTCTACAGCCAGCTGCTCATGGGAATCTCTAAGAACGAGGCTCGCTACGGGACCACAGGGTCGTCGACCGCATTCTGGTCGGTGTGGCGCGAGGACTTGAACGACTCCGAGGTAGGTCAGCTAGTCAACACTCCGCTAACTGCCGAGCAGAAAGAGAAGTTGTTTGGGCCAAGGTTTGACTATGTGCGCCACCATTTCGATGCATTGGACCAATCCGGCAGAGAAGTCACCGAGCAGGACCGCGCCATCTACAGCCTCTGTCGCCCGAACCGACTTCTGGAGTTGATCAGACGGTTCATCCTGTACGATGGCGGTGAAAAGAAGATTGCTCGTTACCAGCAGTATTTCTGCGTGTTGCAAATAATGGCCCGCATCAGAGATGTACAACCGGATGGTAGCCGTCTCGGCGGCGTCGTGTGGCATACGCAGGGGAGCGGGAAATCGCTCACGATGGTCATGCTGGCAACAGCGATTGCAGAGGACATAGACCGGCCCAACAAGAAGGCAGTCCTGGTCACCGATCGCGTGGATCTGGACGAACAAATCTGGAACACGTTCAGGCGTTGCGGCCTCGAGCCCCAACGCGCGCGCACGGGCAAACATCTGGTCGAGCTGCTCCAAAGCGACAAATTCCCGGTAGTGACGACGGTCATCGACAAGTTCGAGACTGCGGTGGCTACCAAGGGACTTAAGCTCGACAGTTCTGACATCTTCGTGTTGGTCGATGAGAGCCACCGCGGACAGTACGGCGCTATCCATGCGGCGATGAGAAGGGTAATGCCGAACGCGTGTTTCCTGGGCTTCACGGGCACGCCCGTGATGCGCGGCGAGAAGAACACTATCAAGAAGTTCGGTGGCCTAATCGATCCGTCATACACCATTCGTGAGGCGGTGGACGATGGGGCAGTCGTGCCGCTGCTGTACGAAGGCC
>CAYTDU010000428.1:0-5099 GCA_964436395.1 uncultured Gemmatimonadaceae bacterium
TGCCAATACACTCTTTCAGAGTGCGTGAGGAAGCTCTCCTCGGTGGGGAACCACACTGTTGGACTGTCACTGAAAGTTGCGGTGAACTCTTCCGCTGCGACGATCGCCGAGTCGCCAATGCTGCTCCTGAATCGATAGGCGACGCCGTCGTCGTAGGCTCTCACATCGATGCCCCACCCATCGGCAAAATCCAAGGAGAGTTCCTCGCAGTGATCCCGAATAAGCGAGAATTTCTCGGGCACCACCGGCGTGATCCGTTCGTCCACGGTTCGTCGGTGTGTGTTCATGACGCGCGCCTCGGGACCCACGATCGTGCCATCAGCGAGTGTCATCGATATCGAGGATGCCGACACCAGCGTTTGCCCACGCCAAGCTACAGAGTACGTGAGTTCATTCTCTGCCGTCATGACAGCAACGACTTCTCCGTTCGGCGACGACACCTCAAACGAGTTCTGTGGTGTACTTGACGAGCTTCGGCTGCCCGAGGCCGACGCAAGAAGACCGACAGGAACGAGAGCGAGCGCGATGGCTTGAGACAATCTGCGATTTTTCATGATCGGTAATACTGCCGCAGCCGAGTGCCTGACGCCAGAGCCACCTCCTTATATTGCTTGGGTCCCGCGGCAGGAAGTAAGGCACCTTCATGGAGGGAACCAACTCCCGACCGCGGGACCAACAAACACGGGAGATATCATGACCAAACAACGCCGCCGCGAGACGAATCACACCAGCATCTATCACTCGAGACTTGTCAGTGTATTCCTGATAGCGACCACCTTGGTTTTTCCTTCGATACTCAGTGCGCAGGGCGCTCTCGAAACACCACTCAGACAGGAGCTTCTCACACTTCTCACCAACGAGATCTCGGGCCAGATAGCTTTCAACAACTTGGTGAAACTCGCGGGCGCTCCATGGATAAGAGATGCGGCCGACTTGAGGGAGGACTTCTACGAGTCGCACGAGATCTATAACATGGTGCGCGCATACGGGATCGAGACGGTGCGGCTCGACGAGTACCCTCGCGAAGGCACCTTCATGTACCCCACAGAGGGTGAGTTTTGGATCGTGGAGCCGGAGCCACGCCTCGTTGCACGCCTCGGCGCGGACGTGGCGATGATCGCATATGGATCTCTGTCGAGTGATGTGACTGGTGAGCTCATCTACGTGCCGCAGATCTCCGCGGATGCGATCACGAGGATGGCAGAGGCGCATGGATCCTTCGATGGCAAGGTTGCACTCATGTGGTCTCACCCGCGCGGCGACGTGTTCGAGGCGCTCGATGCCGCGGGCGTGCGAGCGGTGATCTCGTTCAATGCGCGCGAACGCTATCTCGACCCGAACCAGGTAGTGTACTCGAGGGGCAGCTATTCAGATGGCGAGAATCTGACACTTGGCATCTCGGTATCCTGGCGTCAGTGGTCCGAGTTATTGGAGGATGTCGAGCGAGGCCAGAGTTTGGTGGTCCGCCTTCACGCTTTGTTGGAGGAGGTCCCCGACAGATTCGAGACAGTGTACGCGTGGATTCCGGGAACCGAGCCGGATGCAAAGGGAGTCATCTTTACGGCCCACCTGTTCGAGGGCTACACCAAACGCGGCACTAACGACAACATGGGCGGCACGGCGATTCAGCTCGAGATTCTGCGTGCGCTCAACCACCTAATACAAACTGGTCAGATAGACAGACCCAGGCGTACCATCTCCTTCTTGTGGCCCAATGAAATCTCGGGTACCTACGAGTTCATAAGCCGAGAAGAGGGATTGCCGAACAGACTGAGCATCAACATCAACATGGACATGGTGAGCGAGAACCTGCGCCTCAATAACTCGTGGCTCACCATGAGCGAAACTCCAGCCCACCTGCCGAGCTATCTGGACGGGTTGACCAAGTCGATGATGAACTATGTCTGGCGCACCAACGACATCGTGTATCTCAGCGACTCACCGCGTGGGCGCCCCGGCGGTCAGTATTTCCCCCGTCCGATGTGGGAGAAGAACGGCAGTGGAGACGCGTTCAGGTTCTACATCCACGAGGCGACCGGCGGCAGCGATCACATCTGTTTCAACAACTCCTCCGTTGCGGTTCCCGGTATCGAGCTGTTCACCTGGCCGGACCAGTGGTACCACGCAGACGTCGACCTTCCGGACAAGGGAGACCCGACGGAGATGAAACGGGTTGCTTTCATTGGAGCGACGACCGCCCTCGCGGCAGCGGATCTCACGGATGAGCGGCTATCCACGCTGTTGGATGTCGTATCCGAGTTCGGATATGCGCGTGTGGCCGAACGGGGACTTCCGGCAGCGATGCGTCTGGTGGAGGGAGCGGCTGCTTCTGAACTCGAGACAGCACTGCGGCACGCGCTCAATAGAGTCAACTCAGCGGTGGACAGGGAAGTCGGTGCGTTGGGGTCGATCAGAGAGATCTACACCGGGAGCGGAGCCGCCCGAGGCGGGGTGGACAACAGAATCGCGCAATGGGAGCTGTATCGAGAAGGCCTAACTAACCAGGTCGTGAGCTATGCCGGCGTGCGCGCACGTACGTTGGGAACCTCGGCGCCTCGCCCGCGCGCACAGACGTCAGAGGAGAGACGATACTCGAACGTCGTGCCGGACATTCGTCCTGGGGTGATGGGAAAGCAGTTCTACCTAGACGGATTCGATGCATACGATCGATACAGCGAAGAGCATCCGGACGCGGTTTCGTCATTGGGCTTGAACCGCAACCAGACTCGCGGAATCCTGAATTTCGTAAACGGGGAGCGGTCGGTAACAGAAATCCGCAACAAGGTCGCGGCGTCGGCGGGGGATGATCTAACGATTGAGCAGGTGGTGGGTTACCTGAGAATCCTTGCGCAGGTGGAATGGATCGTTGTCGATGGGAATCTGTGAGTAGTGAATCAGTGAGTTGTTGATTAGTGAATGGTGAGTTGTGAGTAGTGAGTCGTTTAGCCGCGGAGTGACGCGGACGTACGCGGATTTGTTTGTGGGAATTCGGCGTCCGACCACCTATCACACCTCGTTTCTTGGTGTCTGGAATATCGGCTCACGGGATTCCGCGTTCTTCTGCGTTCTTCCGCGGCAAATCACGTTCGAGCATCGGCGACCGGACGACGGATGAAACCCGGCACTCTGTGGCAATCCGTCCTCGACGCTACCGAGCACGCAATTCGGTGTGGCGCTTTGGAGAAGATCCCGACGCGGATCGAACATGTCGAGGACCACGGCATTCGATTCCAGGTGCACTTGGTTCAGCAGCTGGAGCGCAAGCGTGTCGCGGGGATCACTCAGAAACAGGAGGGGATTAACCCGTTCCTACCGTACGACGAAAATATGTTCGTGGCGGACGTGTCAGAAAGTCACGTGTGCTTGTTGAACAAGTTCAACGTAATGGAGCATCACCTCCTGATCGTGACACGCGAGTTCGAGCATCAGGAATCCCTGCTCACGGATCGTGACTTCGAGGCGATGTGGAAGTGTCTCAGAGAGTTCGAGGGGCTCGCGTTCTACAACTCCGGCACTGTTTCCGGCGCTAGCCAACCGCACAAACATCTGCAGCAAGTGCCGCTGCCGCTGGGAGGATGCTCGGAGTGTACGCCGATCGAAACGCTGATTGCGACAGCATCGTACGAAGGATCGTACGGCAGGATTCCCGCGTTTGGTTTCAGACATGCGATTTCGCAGATTTCCCCCCTGACCGAAGCTGACCCGGCCGAGGCGGCAGTGCACACTGAGCAACTGTACCTCGAGATGTTGAGGCACGTCGACGATGCCTCATCGCCTAGCCCCTACAATCTCTTGGCTACGCGCGACTGGATGCTCCTGGTGCCGCGTTCAGTCGAGCACTATGAGTCGATTTCAGTGAATGCGCTGGGATTTGCTGGGTCGCTGTTGGCGCGGGACGTGCGGGAGTTGGAGTTGATTCGTGAGAGGGGGCCTTTGGGGGTGTTGGAGAGTGTGGGGAGGATGGGTTAGGCTGTCAGGCAGCCTCAAGAGTCCATACTCCTCGGAGCGTAGCCCTGATCTCCTTGTTACGCGGCTTCTTCTTGAAACAGTCAGGAAGGGGATAATCTTGCACCGGTTCTAGGGTCAGCGCCGACATTCTAAGCAACCGCTCCGCCGTTGCACCCATTGGCTTCTTGCCATTTTCCCAACGTGAAACTGTTTCCGGCGCAACGCCGAAGTGACGCGCGAAGTCCTTACCAGACCAACCGAGGTGTTTGCGCAGGAATCGGATCTCCCCAGGTGCGAGCCGATGCGCCGCTGTCGCCACCCTCTCGGCAAGAGCTTTGTGCAACCCGGCCAGCTTGGGAATTCCGACACTGCGGAAGTCACACTCACTACAGGTACGGATTTTCACACCCGCGAGTACCACGTTGGGGAGTTCCTCGCCGAGGTAAGGATGGTCCCCCACGCGCTGCGTAACTCTGCTGCCGCACTCAGGACATTTCATTTTGATTTCTACTTTCGCCACATGGTGACGACGCTCAAATCCATCGATGACTCGAATTGCACGACGGCGCACATCGCCCGCGTATGGACCTGATGTCGCCAATGGCCATTTTCGTATTCCGCCGGGTCCGGCCATCCACCTCTGAGCACGTTCAGGCAATCGGCCTGTGATAGACGGTCCTTTTCCATCTCCTCTTCAGCGTGGCGCCAGAACTCAACTACACCCTGATCGACAATCCTTCTAATCAGGGCTCTAGCATCCGTTGGCTGCAGCGGTTGCCTTAACAAGTCATCGGCTCCTTGATCTTATATCATGATTGATCTAATGTCAATCTTCGACATAACGACAAGAGAATAGAGTCATTCGAAATGCCCAACGATGTGATTCTACCGCGGCAGCGGATAACCAAACTCACGCGGGATGTACCTGAATCTTGCGGTGACCTGTTTTCCTTCTAGCGGATCCTGGTTTTCGGGATATTCTTGGAGAGGGCTCACAGGGGTATCTGTGTCTGACGATGTCTTAGCACTCAAACAGGCGCTTTCAGGCCACTACACCATAGAGCGCGAACTTGGCGCAGGTGGGATGGCCACAGTTTAGGTGTTAGGATGTCAAACCGTCGGATTCGGTTGTGCATAGTCACGGAGGCGTA
>CAYTDU010000429.1:0-5094 GCA_964436395.1 uncultured Gemmatimonadaceae bacterium
ATCACACCCGCTGAAAACCAACGCCTTCCCACGGCGCACGGGACACCATACCCAATTCGGCCTCAATCGCCCCTGATGGCCGCCGGCCCGGACGTGCGCAAGAATTCGGTATAGTGTCCTCCAATTCTCCCCCGATTCCTCATCCCGTCAAGGCTGGTCAAGGCTGGTCTTCCACTTCCCATCGATCTTCTTGAAATGCCATTCATGGTCTTCCCATTCTGGCGTACCGTAGTTCTTCAGCTTGACCTTGACTATCGTGACGTCGCCTTTGACCTCACTGCCGAGGACTTCGTACTCGACTTTCGCTCCTTGCTCTTTCCCGGCCTCCATCCTGGCCCTGATCATCTTCTCGAAGTCCTCAAAGGACATGTCGCCGCGCTGCTCGTCGGACATCTCGTCGTAAAAGCCCTTGAGATCGAAATAGCCGATAAGCGTATCCACATCCCCAGCTTTCGCGGCCTCGAAGAACTTCTTCGCCGCGGCCTCGGCGGTGTCGGCCTCACGCGCGATGGCGCCCGGCGTAGCGCCGTCTCGGGTGCCACAGCCGCAGGCGATGGCGATCACGGCCAGGACCGTTCCAATCCACAGTGTCTTCATGTCTCTCGTGCTCCCTTCAGCCTGCAAACAATTCGCGGACACCACACCCAATTCGGCCCCACCCGGCCCGGATGGCCACCGACCCACACGTGCGCAGCAATGAGGTGTGGTGTCTCCCGGATTACCGGCTTGTCCGCGTCTGCTCGAAGCAATGCTTAGGAAGATCCCCGTTCCTTCCGAGCCACGACAACGAACTCTCCACCAATGTACGTCCGTTCATGCGCCCAGGTCCCCGGGGGAGCCTGAGAGTCCGGCTTCACGTGCCGGGACAAATCCTCCACCCGCCAAATTGAGAGGCCGACCTCCAGCAGGCCGTTGAAGATGTCATCCATGTAGTGCCGAAACTCAATTCCACCATCCTCCCGCCGATCGATCCTCTCCGCGTATGGCTTCGCTATCCGATAGCCGCTTCCGTCCCAGGCGACGAAGTGGATCGCGGGTTGGCGCCAGTCGGTACGGTACAGTCCATTCGGCCTCAACACCCTGGCAACCTCACGGTAGACCTCCCGAGCATCGGGGACATAGCAGATGGCCGTTCCGTACACCACGTCGAACGACTCGTCACCCAGCGGCGAGAGATCGCGCATGTCGCCGTGGATCGTCCTTATCTCGTAACCGTAGTGCGCCGCAGCCTTCCTATCCCCCTTGAGCTGCCCTTGGGCTAAGTCAACCACCGTCACCCGTGCGCCAAGCAGCGCGAACACGGCTGACTGTTGCCCGCCGCCGCATGCGAGGCAGAGGACGTCCTTGCCCTCGACCTCAGCAAGTATGTCGCGGGGAGACATCACCGTCAGCGGCTCCGGTACAGGCTCCAATGTGCCTTTGGCATATTGCCTAATCAGCTCGGGGTCAAGTTCCAGCCAGGGGATCGTGAAGCCGCACCCCTTCTGCACCTCTCTCTCCCAGAGTCGTTCGTTCGCAGCTGCGATCTCGTCTCTTTCTCTCATCGGTCTCGACTTCCTGACGTGTGCTTCAGCGGCACCGCGGAGCCGTCTGCTATAAGTCTCGAATCAGGGCACACCATACCCAATTCGGCCTCACTCGGCCCGGATGGCCACCGACCCGGACGCGCAACAATGAGGTATGGTGCCGAACCACAGTTCTCTGTTCAGCTCTATGCTCTGCGGCTCTGTCCCCCGGATGCTCGCGTTCGTCTCTTACGCCCATTCGCGTCGCCATAGCGAACAGTTGAAGATCTGTCGGAAGCCCATAGACAAATAGACCGGCAAGATAGAGCCAACGTAGGCTCCTGTTGCTCCTCGTTCGCCGCAACGCCGGATGCCCTCAAGGACAGTCGCGCTGGCGAGCCCCATGCGCCGGAAACCTGGATCCGTACACACGGGCTCAACATACGCGATCCTATGCACTGGTTCGTACCACATGCCGCAGTAGCACGCGAAGTTGCCGCCGGGGGCTTCCACCACAACGTTCAGCTCCTTCTTGTAGCTGGGAGCCGACTGCATGAACGTGCGCTCTTCGATGTAGTCGTTCGGTGGTTCGTCACCATGGTTGAACCCCCGGTAGATCACTCTGGTGAGTTTCGCGAGATCGTTATCTTCCGCCAGCGACTTCAGTCGGAAGCCATCCGGCAACGTGATCTCAGGAGGAGGATTCGGGATTGCCAAATACGACACCGCCTCGTATCCGGATTGTTTCTCGTATCCGACCCGTATGGCGAGATTCTGGAACGCCTCGTCCCGGTCATTCACATAGATCATGAGCGTCTTGTTGCCGTTCTTGATCACGCACAGGTGCCTCTCGGCATAGCCGAGCATTGCTTTCTTCAATGCACCGTACTCGGCATCGACTTCGAAGTAGGCCGTTCCCATCGAGTGTTCGGGATGGACCACCCCCACAATCTGCCCGTCCGCTTCCCAAATACCGATTGAATTGAGGTCAACTCCCTCGACATAAGGATGGTAGTGCATGTATTCCCAGCGCGGCTGAAGCCAGTTGATGTGGCTGCCCGTGGTGCTGTACGTCCTCACCAGGAAACGGCCAACCCTCTCGTAGTCGGCATCACGATCGTAGCGTCGAAATGTTGTCTTCATGGTGTTTCCTGTGGTCGAACATCTCTGTCTATGCGTTCCTCACTCGGCCCTGATGGCCGCCGACTCCCCCGAAAGCGGTACCCCGCGTCCGCGGCCTTATGGTCATCAACTAAATATGTTGACACCGCCGATGTAGGGCGGGTCGCCCTCGGCCCGCCGCAGCGCCGGAGGCGCGGTAGATGTCTTGGCATGCCATCCCTGTCGCCGCTTCGCGGCTGCGGCGGGGCCAGGGGGCCCCGCCCTACAACGCTCGCCTGCAAACGGCCCAGCCGTGACCAGGTATTTCGTTTATGACCATCAGGACGCCGGCTGGACGCCTCGGTCATCGGTCATCGGTCATCCAGCGTCCTCATGCTCCGGCCGCGCCGGCGCACCCAGCACGATGAGGTTGCGATTGGTGATCCGTCCGTCAATCGCCGTTATCTTGTACGCGCCGAACTGTCCCGCGATAACACCAACCGACGCCGCATACCGGGTCTCGTCGTCAACATGGTTGATCGTGCGGAGATAGATCCCGTCACGGATGCAGCATGGCATCGCGGCGAAGCACGCATTGGCCGCCTTGGCCATCTCCAGGGCATCGCGCGTCCCCTCGTTGCAGGCGTGAATGCAGATCACGTAGCTCTTCGGCTCCAGCTCAAGCTGCTTGAAATCAGCCTCAATGTAGGAAATGTTGCCCAACTGCACGCCTCGATTGCACGCCGCCTCCAGGGAGTGGTCGAACGCGGGTCGGCGCTCCAGGTCAACGCACACCACCCGCACCGTGTGGAACCGGTAGGCCAGCAGAATCCCCAGCAACCCGTGTCCGCACGCGAAATCGTAGATGACTTCCACATTGCCGTCACGCCACTGCTCGTAAATGGCCTGACCGATTCGCTTGTAAGCCTCCACCGTCTCGAACAGCTCTTTCACACGAAGGTACTTCGGGAAACGCCGCCGCACGTCATCCACGATGACCGCCAGTTCGTCACTCAGCGTGGCTTCCTCGACATAAGTCAGCAGCAACTGAAGACGTTCCGGATCGAGATCGCTCACCATGGCGTTGGAGTCCATGGGGTATCTGACGATCATATCGGGCTGCCAGATCGCCTCGTGCTCGTCCGGATTCACTCTCAAGCTCCTCGGATAACGTCGTGAATGACGCGCCCTGGGGCCATGCCGGAGGCGCCGTTTTCAAGGTCGCAGTCGAGTCATCCTGTTCGGCATTCCGCCAGCAGCCTCTTGCACTAGCCGGTGGACAGATGAACGAATTCCCTGGAACGCGTTTGGTATGAGACCCAGCGCAACGCCTCGATATGACCAAGCAGATAACCAAGATGAGCAAAGAAGCTCGCCCATGGAATTCGAGCCCGGAACTCGGCCGGCTCGATCCGGCGTCCGGTCTTGTCGGCATAGACGTCGAGGTAATAGGCAACGAGGTCCTCTTTCTGCGCAGAGTCCACACCCTTGATGCGTACCAACACGACGTAGAGATCCTCTTCCATTGGCGCAAGTCGAGCGGTGCCCCAGTCAAAAGTGACAAGCTCGCCCTCGTTTCCGTCGCGAACTGCAAAGTTATCGGTTTTCCAATCCCCCGTCACGCACACCACATCCCAGTGCTCGACCCACTCGGGAACGCGCGTCAAAGCGTCGCCGAATGCGTCAAGCGACTCGCGTTCCTCATCGGTTACGCCAATGTCTGAAAGGAAAGATGAGTCCTCAACGGCTTGCCCCAACCACGACTGGAGTGTCTGTGAGGAACAGGCACCAACGGAAACCCCATTGCAGGCATTGGGCATGGCTCGAAGCTCCTCGACTCTGGATCTGCTGTGAGCGTGCAACAGAGCGACTTGACGCATGAGCGTGCGCAGCCTGCTCGTGTCGGCAGGGAAATGGTCCGGGTCCTCGAGCGTGGTTGCGTCGAGCCCTGGCCAACCAACCTGCGGGAAGTGCTCTCGAATGATCCAGAACTCCCGTGCACGCATGTCGGCACGCGTGTCATAGGTCACGGGAACCCACGGCACATCCTGGTTTCCCCACCAGCGGGCCCACGCCACCTCCGCCAACCTCGACGAGAAGCGAACGTCAATCTTAAACAGATTAACTGGGTCCGGGGAGAGGATCTTCGCGACGAGATCAAGGGTCTCACCGCCGTCGAGCGTGAGTGACAGACGAAGGACGGTCGCACCCGAACAACTCACTCCGCCCCAGCTGTCCGCGCAGAGATTCCTCGTCGCGCAGTCGGCGATCGTGATGTCCCGCCCCAGTTTTCGCGAGAGAACGTCAGCCAGATACGCCAGGTTGAGCCGCGGCGGAACGTTCACGAACACGTCGTCACTACTATGAGGAACTGATATCGTCTTCATCTACGCCCAACACTGACTACCCAGGTCAACACAAGCCATCAGAGACGGCTGACCTGTCAGCATAACACACCTGTCCATGAGTCAGGCAATCCTGCCAATCC
>CAYTDU010000430.1:0-5082 GCA_964436395.1 uncultured Gemmatimonadaceae bacterium
AACGGCAAGGGGCTATTACCACCCATGCCGAATACTGCGCATGGGCCAGCCAAGCGCTGTCACAAAGACTCAACGGTGGATAGGTCTACGGAAACCGACTAACTACAGAAGGCGCTTTACCGTAGGTTTTGCTAGAATTACTGGCGCCGCTTTGGTCTATTGTACAACCACACTTGCAGCCGACCGGAGTCAATCCACCCGACACATTCTCCATCTCCTCGTCGGCCAGCTCTTTTTCTACGGACGTGATTTTGAGGTCTTTTTCGCTTCCCATTGCCTTCCTCCAGCACTTAGTTAACCTCGTCAAACAACCAGCGGGTTGACTTGTGAAATAACATAGACCGCAATCGAGAATGCAAGCAGAGTCTATTCCAACCAGGCCGGATGGCAGCGCCACCCGCCACGTTAGAACGATCAACGCAGGTGGTTTGTGACGATGAGGAACCGGCAACTATTGCTCTTGCCGCAGAACGACCATCGGCGTGGACCTCGTGATGCGCCTCGCCGGAATCAGGCTCGCCGCGAAAGCGACACCAAGTAAGACTAGAACACTTGCTCCGAAGGCCCACGGGTCGAGCGGACTCACCCCGAAGGTCGTGCTCTCGCCGATCCTCACCAATGGTGCCGCGATGGCGAGCCCCACGATTGTACCAACTACACTCAGCCTGAAACCGTCGAGCGCAATCGACTTGATCACTTCTCTTTGCCTCGCGCCGATAGCCTGACGAATCGCCATCTCACGCGCCCGTTGTGTTACGGAGAACGCAACTACGCCGTAGATGCCCACCGACAGCAGCACGAGCCCGAACAATCCTCCAGCGCCAAGGATCCGTCCGATTATTGCGTACATCGCAGCCGCGACCGATGTCATTCCCTTTAGGGTGGACGGCAACACCATCGGCAGCTCGTCTTCCGCCAGACGAACCTCCGTACGAAGCAGTTGCACCATGTCTTCGGCGTTGCTCCGCCCCTTGGCATGTATCAGCACCTCCCGCGGTGAATCCTGGTACAAGGACGTCCAGTAGTAGGGTATGGCCGGTTCTTCGATGTCGGCATAACGCCCGTCAGCGACGATGCCTATGACTTCCAAGGTGACGTCCGACTCGCCTGTGAGGTCCTGTCCGCCACGACGGTTCGCCGCGGTGAAATGCCTTCCGAGCGCTGAGCGGTCGGGCCAATAACGGCGGGCGAACGTCTCGTTGACAACCGCCACGGGCGGTGCGCCCGCAGCATCCTCAGGGGTGAAGGTCCTTCCTGCGAGCAGACGAATCTCTAGCATCTCCAGGTACCCCGGAGTCACTGTGTTATAAGACACGGCACGCTCCCCCACATCCATCGACGGGCGCCCGTCAACGCTCACATCCGCGTTCGCCAGGTTTGAGAACACGGTGGCCTCTGCCGCTCGACTGAGGTGCACGGTTTCCACACCTGGATGTGCCGACAAGCGGCCAATGATCTCTCTTGCCGCCCTGACCCTGACCGCGTTAGTAACCGCCTCCCCGGGAAGACGTTTCGACATCACTGCTATGCGTTCCGAGTTGAAGCCCATGTCGATATTCATGACTCCCTGAACGGTCCGGATTGATAGCGCCGCGCCTACTAGAAGCACCAGCGAAACCGCCACCTGCCCGACTATCAGGATGTTCCGCAATCCGAATCGACCAGGATTCCGCCCTGTCGATCCCGATGTTGCCTGCAATGACGAAAGCAGATTGGGACGGGAAGCCGTAAGCGCAGGAGCCAGCCCAAACAGTAGGCACGCGCCGACTGAGGCAGCGAGAGCGAAACCCACCACCGCACGATCTACGCTGAAGTCGAACTCGATCGGTATCGCAATCGGCAGGCTCAACGTCCCGATCGCTTTGGTGGCTGCAACCGTGAGCAATATCCCCAAAACACCGCCCGCCAACGCGGGCAACAAGCTCTCCGCCAACAACATTGAAACGATACGTATCCGGCTCGCACCGAGCGAAGCGCGGACCGCCAACTCACGGTACCTTCGGATCGCCCTGGCCAAGAAGATGCCGGCCACGTTCGTGCAGGCGATCAACAGGATCATTCCCGATATGCCAAACAGGAATCCGGACAAAGTGCCCAAGGCGACCTTGAGATTGGGAGGGAGGCGCGACTCTGCGTCAGAGAGGAGTGTGAAAGTGCGAGCGTTCCCACGGTCGTCCAGCCATTCCTCCGGATGGGCGGCGCTCAAGCGGCCCGCCAATACTGCGAGCTGCGCCTGCGCCTGCTCAATCGTTGCTCCCTCTCTCAATCTCGCGACCACCTGGAAGTCGCGGTCACCCCTGTTCACCAACGCCTCCGGTGTCGCCCTGAAGGTTCCGCCCGGCATACCAATCGGCACCCAAACATCCACCTTCAGGGCGAGTATCCGACTTACTGTTCCCTCCGGCGCTACGCCGACGACTGTGAACTGGTGCCCGTTCAATCGCAGGGTCGCACCAATTGCATCGGCTGATCCGGCGAACTGACGTTGCCAGAGCCTGTGGCTGATTACCACCACCCGGTCCGCACTGCCCACGACCGTCTCTTCAGGGAGGAAGGCGCGCCCCAACCGCAAGGGGACGCCGAGTACCTCGAAGTAACCGCTTGTGACTATCTCGGCCAACAGACGCCGCGGGGATCGCGCCTCACCCATATTGACGGCACCTAACCTGATGGCGGCGGCATTACTGAAGGCAGTCAATTCCCTCGCGTCCTGGAAGTCGGGGAAAGAATTTTGGCCGAATGCGTCGCTGTCAGCCTCACTCGTGTAGAGAGTCACCACGTCTTCAGACGGAGCGGTGCCGGCCACGTGCCGGAACAACAAAGCGTTTGTCATCGTGAAGACTATCGATGTGGCCCCAATCCCGACTCCCAAGGAGACCACGACTACAAATGCCGCGAGCGGTGTTTTGGCGAGATTCCGAGCGCCATAGCGGAAGTCGTTCAGCAATACGAACACCGAGTTGCACCACCAGACGGATCGCGCCTCCAACCTTCTCGCACCGCCGTCGGATGAGTGATGAGAGTCGCCCTGAGACGCCCTTCGCAAAGACCGCGACACCCGTCCAAAGATGCAGGGTCCGAGAGACTTCAACGCCTGCCTGCGGCACCACCGCATTGCTTCCCCATGTCCGTGCAACCGGCGGACCTCCTCGAAGCTATCTTCCAGGTCGGCGAGCACGAACTCACGGTTCTCCGGTTCGGCCACTATCGACATGAGGAACTTCCACAGCCGAGGCATTGCAGCTCCCCGATCGAGCGTCACGGCCGTCGCCTCGATTCAGGTGCCAGATCGATGCCCCGCATCATCCTCTCCAAAACCGAAATCGACTCCTGCACGGCGTTCTTACCTGCCGCTGTTAGGTCGAAGCACTTCCGCGAACGTCCGCCCCTGGTCGGCCGCGGTTTCGAGATGCTGAAGCTCACAAGCCCTCTGTCGCCCAAACGCGACAGCGTTGTATAAAGCGCTCCGACGGCAACCTCCCGATCCGTGTTCTCCTCGATTTCTTGTCGTATTGAAGCTCCACTCGCACCGGCGCCAAGTCTCGCCAATGCTAGCATCACGAGCAGTTCAAATTCAGCCAGAGATTTCTTGGGCATTTCACCTCACCACGCATGATGCTGGGCGATTTACACTACATGATGATATATATACGAGAGTTGTGTGTGGGTGGTTTCGATGGGCACAGGCTCTGCTCGACTCCTGTCTCTAGCTCGGCACCCAATCATTCGCTTCACCCGAACGACGAGAATGAGGTTCGCTTTGCGGTTTTGAGGTTGAGACTATCAATCTCAACGTCGAAAACAGGGTTGATGACTTCCGGTCATCGGCCGGGCTGACACGGCAGGCCCTTGCTGGCGCCACTGGCGTTACCTTGCGCCTCACGGCTTTCCCTTCGTCGGTATCCAACATGGCGACCGGTCCATGCCGCCGTTGTTCGTGAGATTGGCGAGGCCGGTGCCATCGGCTCCGATGACGCGTATTACCCCGTCCCGAGACGCGAACACGATCCGCGCCCCGTCGGGAGACCAGTCTGGTTCGTGATTGTCCGCGGAGGTATGTGTCAGCTGCTGCAAGCCTTCCCCGTTCGGATGAATCAGGAAGAGTTCCATGGGGCCATCGCGATCTGACAGGAATACGATTTGCTCTCCGTCCGATGACCAGGAGGGTGAGAAGTCGCGTGGCGTGTCGTTCGTCAGGGATCGCGGGTCGCCTCCGGTCGGCGTCATAGTCCAGATGTCAAAATGGCCGGAACGCTCAGATTGAAACGCAATGAGCGATCCATCTGGCGACCAATCCGGCCCGCCATCGGCAGCGTCGTTGAACGTGATCTGCTGGAGACCAGTGCCGTCCGGGTTGATGAGCCAGATGTCCCGGTCACCGTCGCGTTCTGACTCGAAAACGATCCGAGTCCCGTCCGGCGACCATTCCGGATTGATATCCATGGAGGGATGGTTTGTGAGCCGGCGAACAGAAGTCCCGTCGATCCGCATAACGTAGATCTCGTAGTTGCCATCCCTATCTGACGTGAAGGCGATGGTGAGACCATCAGGCGCACACGCCGTGTCCCACTCATCGGACCCGTTGTTCGTAATACGTCGCTTTTCGCTGCTGTCATCATTCAGCATGTACAGGTCGCCGTCACCATCGCTGTCTGAGGAGTAGACGATCGTGGACGCGGGCGAGGCGCAGGCGAGACTGAAGCCAACGGCCAGAAGAACTGACGTCGAGGCAAAACCGTCCAGCAGTGACATTGCGCTATTCATCCTTTGCTAACTGGGGTTTCCAGATTACTCGCCTACCCCCGCCATCCCGCCTGCGCAGCCATATACGCCTCTACGGCGCGAAGGTTGCGATTTGTCGACGATAACTCGTGCGGTGCGGTACAGTCTTCCCCGAACACCCAGCCTTCGCCCTTTCGTTGCTCCCGAAACCTCCCCCGATCTCGTTTCGTATAGACTATGTAGAAAACAGCAAACCCATGAATTGATCAGATAAATGAAACTGATTCGCCTCTGGATGCGGCTCACTTCGCTACTCGTCCCAACCGAATACCGGCGGGATTGGGTGGAGGAATGGCTCGC
>CAYTDU010000431.1:0-5082 GCA_964436395.1 uncultured Gemmatimonadaceae bacterium
GAAACCACGCCGCTCGACGACCCGCCCGTTGGCAGTAGCCCCGTGGCCGAAGTCGTGAGGAGCGTGGTGTTTTGCCGGTACGCGGGAATGGTGCCCCTGATCGTAAATGGACCTGCATCCACAGCGAGGCCACTGGAAAGCACCCAACTGGTTGTGCGTTCGGTGAAGATGTAGGACCCGCTCGACATCGAGAGCCCACCCTCATAGTGCAGCTCCTGCGCGGCCAACGGGAGTGAGCCCGCGGCCGCCAAGGATACAAACGCCAAAATCCTTGCTGGCGTCATGGTATTGCTAGTTCGGCAAGGGCCTGCTGTGCCTGTTCCATTTCCTGAAGCATGTTTTGAACACGTTCCTGCACTCGGTTCATTTGCCTCATCTGATCGCCGGTGGTCTCAGGATCGTTCTGCACGCGCTCCATCTGCTGCAACATCTGACGCATCTGGGTGCAGGTTTGCTCCATCTGCTGCCCCATCTGCTGATACTCCTGCCGAACGCGCTGTTGGGTCATCTGCTGGTTCATCTGGCGGACCTGATTCATGACCCGATCCATCTGTTGCCCCATGTTCTGGAGCCGCTGCATCTGTTGCATTCGGGTCTGCTGCAGCTGTTGCTGTTGCTGCATCCGCTGCTGCTGCTGAGCGGATTGTGCCGTTAGACCTGCATTTATTCCTATGGTCAGAGCGGCTGCCGCTATCAGGATCTTACGCATCGTTTCCTCCGGTTTCTGTTTGCTGCTATCTCGTTGAAAATCGCCAATTGCGTCGGTGCTCCCGACGCACCGGTGTATAGACAGCGCGAAGCGGAGCGAAGTAACGCGGGTTTTTCGGAATTAGCCGGGCAATTGGAGTTTTGTGACCTATGTCATACTTTCTCTGCATCATACATCCCCATATCGGCAGGTTAAAAGGAATTCAGTAGTGTTGCGTTACTTCTACGACAATTGGGTTGTCTCTTGAGTGACATGGGATCACTGCCCGACGGACAGTTGGTCCGAAGAGTGCGGGCCGGTGAGGTGGAGATATATCGGGTGCTCGTGGAGCGATACCGACAGGAGTTTGGTAGATACGCCTCCGCAATGCTGGACGGAGACAGAGAAGACGCGGCGGATGCGCTGCAGGAAGCTTTCATCAGAGCTTACGACTCCCTGGCTTCGTGCCGCGACCCGGATCGGTTCAAGGCGTGGCTGTTTCGAATCGTTTCGAACCAATGCCACAACGTGAGAAAGCGGCGCCGCGGACATTTGTCATTGGAGAGGGCGGCAGAGCGAGGAGAGGAGCCGGCAGGTAAGTCGGAAAGCGATCGAACGGAAATTGTTGAAGTCTTGGAGCTTGCGATGGAAACCCTCACTACGGAACAGAAAGAAGCGTTCATATTGAAACATGTGGACGGTCGTTCCTATGCGGAAATCGCAGAAATGCTGGGGGTTGGGGAAGACGCGTTGAAGATGCGAGTCTACAGAGCCCGTGACGAGTTGAAAAAACGGCTCGAGGAGCTGCTATGACAAGCGACTCAGACAAATTCGGATCCGAGATACAGCGGTATCTCGACGGGGAGGTGCCCGCCGATGCTGTCGACTCGTCCGAGCGTGCCGAAGCAGATCGGCTGCTCGATGCTACCGCCGATTATGCTAGGCGGATGGAGCTACCTGGCCCCGATATCGACAGGGCCGTGATGGCATCGATTCGGGCCCGAGCTGACGAAGATCGAAAATCCGTGTTGAGTTGGCTGTTCCAACCGCACGTCTATCAGGTGCGCCCGGCACTTGCAGCCGCGGCGGTTGTGATCCTCGTTGCTGCAGGTGTGTTGGGTGGGTCATTCCGGGATCGTGCGCCGACGGCAGTCGAGGCGGCGGCAGCCCCTTCCACGATTCTCGTGCGGTTTGAGCTCGTGGCGCCCAATGCAGATCGTGTGTCATTAGCGGGCTCGTTCAACGACTGGCAACCTGATGGGGTACGGCTAATACAGAACCCAGAGACCGGTGTCTGGACTGGGACGGTGCCACTGCGGCCGGGCGAACATCAGTACATGTTCGTGATCGATGGTGCTGAGTGGATTCCAGATCCAGACGCTCATGCTCAAGTGGATGATGGCTTCGGCCAGACCAACAGTGTGATTGTGGTGGGTCCGAGAGGGGTTATACGCTCATGAAACACACAGCTAGAATAGTGCTGCTCAGTGTTATGGCGCTTTTCGTCACATCGGGATTGCGAGCGCAGCAGCACCAGGTCCGTACGATGCTAGTTGGGCGTGGGGCGCCCGCAGAGTTCGTCGACCAGGTCACGGCGATCGTAGAACAGACCGAGGCAGAACAGCTGCCTACCGAACCGCTCGTCTCCAAGGCGCTCGAAGGCTGGGCGAAACGTGGGCGGGTACCGGCCGATCGCGTGATTGTGGTAATGACACAGCTGCAGGGTCGCCTTCGTATCGGTCGCGAGCTTGCAATTGGCACCGGCATGGAGGCGCCACCGGGAGCAGTTATCGCCGCGGCTGCGGGGGCGCTTGGACGTGGGTTGGGGCGCGAAGAAGTCGTGGAGATTTTGGACATGGCACCAGATCCGGAAACGGCGGCCACGGGGCTGACAGTTGCGTCGGCTCTGTCGGCCCAAGGGTTGGAACGTGCTGCGGCTGTCCGAGCGGTCACGGACGCGTACAGGGGCGGTCTGTCTCTGGAGGAAGTGCTGGAGTTTCCTTCTGTGGTCAGTGGTCTTCGGGCTCAGGGTGAGCCGATGGCCGGGATCGCCCGCCGCATCATGGAAGGCGGAGGCCTTCCGGTCCCGATGGGACAGGGACACGGAATGGGTGGCCAGGGTGGCCCACCGGCAGGTGTACCGGGCGCTCAACCCGGTACGGCGGCTGGGCAGAATAAGAAGCAGAGGGGACAATCCGGAACCTGAAGAACCGCGCTCCATTGTTGGGCGCGGCGGTGATGTTGGTATGTGCACCTCTGAGCAGTCAGGAAGCTTCGGTGCTCATGGGTGGAGTACACGCTCGCTACGCCGACTCCCTTTCAGGAACGGCAGCTTTGACAACGCTCCAGTTGTCGGGTTCAACAAATCACTCTGCTGGGACTGTCACTGGGAGCCTCTCGAAATTCTCTAGCGGAGAATGGATCACTCAACTGTCCGGCTTCGGTGCGGCTGTCGCGCCGCTAGGGAGCGGGGTCAGTCTTGGTGTATCTGCCGCCGGAGATGCAAACCGTATTCAAGGTGGTACCTGGAACGGTCAGGCCTCGGCCGGATTGTTGGGAGTGTTGAGTGTAAACCGCACGCTAGTCACTGTTGGAGCATCAATCGGCACTGCCAGAACTGTTTACGACTCGACACTAGCCATGAACGTGCTGAGTGCCCGCGTCGGACACACGGTTGGTAATGGGGCAGTACTTTCTGGAGGCGTCGTTGCGCTGCGTTCCGACACCGTCGAGTACGCGGATGCTTCGGTCGAATTCGGTTACACATCGGGTAAGACTCGCGTGTCGGTTTCTGCGGGTGTGCGTGCGGGCGACCTTGCCGACGACCCGTGGGGTCAGGCACATGTGGAGTACGACTTGCTGCCGCAGCTCACCTACGAACTCACTCTGGGACGCTATCCCCAGAGCCTCGTTGGGTTCACCGACGGTCTGTTCGTGACAACGGGTATCCGAGTGAGATTGCCAGGCCGATCTGCTCACCGAGGTTCCGCTGAACGCCCGGTCGACATGAACCGGATCGACGAGAACCGCTTTCGAGTGACCCTCGCATACTCTGGTGATGCCGAGACTCTCGAAATCGTGGGCGAATGGAATGGTTGGCTGCCTTTGTCACTCGAAAGAGAGGCGAACAGCCGTTGGTCCGCGGAGCTGGTCTTGGAGCCTGGAATTTACCAGTACGCTATCGTGGTGAATGGCGACATCTGGACCGTGCCGGACGGAGTCGTAGGTGAAGCCGACGACTTCGGCGGAGAAATGGCAACCCTGGTCGTGATAGAGGGAGGACGCTAAGCACGACGCCGGCACATTCGCGCCGCCCGCTCCTTCCCCCCTACCGTCTCTCCACATTACCTTCCCCTCGCAATTCCACAGTGAGGATCCCATGAAACGAGCTTTCCTATCGATTGCGACAGCTGTCGTGCTGATTGTCGCCATTGCGCCGACATCGGCTCAAACATTCCCGACTGACGATCCCATTCTGAGGGCCATCTGGACCGAAGGGATGGAAAACACGCAGGCCTATGATCTGGCTCAGGTTTTGAGCGACTCAATTGGTCCCCGACTATACGGCTCTCCCCAGGCGGAAGGCGCCAACCACTGGGCCGTGTCTAAGTTCCAGAGTTGGGGTATTGAGGCTCGCAACGAAGAATATGGAACGTGGCGCGGTTGGCGTCGTGGCGTCACGCACGTGGACATGATCGCGCCATGGGTGCGTACCCTAGAAGCGATGATGCTATCCTGGAGTCCGGGTACGAATGGCCCCGTCGAGGCGGAGCTTGCCGTCCTGCCGCATTTCGCGAACGCAGTGGATCTAGAGTCGTGGCTTCCAACTACCGCCGGCAAGTACGTTCTGATCTCGATGCCCCAGACAACGTGCCGTCCTGATGCGAACTGGGAGGAGTATGCCACTGATGAATCGCTCGAGGCAATGCAGGAGGCGCGTGGATTGGCGCAGGATGCATGGAACCAGAGCATGGAAGCAGTGGGTGGTGAGTCGGCTGTTGTCGAGGGACTCGAGGCGGCCGGTGCGGCGGGCGTGTTCAGATCCAGGTGGCCCGGAAACTGGGGGCATCAAAACATCTCCAGGGCGCCCACCCAAAGCATCCCGGCGATCGGCTTGATCTGTGAGGATTACGGGCTTTTGCACAGGCTCGTTTCCAACAATCAGGGGCCTCGGGTAAGGGTGAATGCAGAGGCCGAGGCGCTTGGTGATGTTCCCGTGTACAACACGATAGCTGAAATCCGTGGTTCTGAGTTGCCGAACGAGTACATAGTCCTGTCGGCGCACCTGGATTCCTGGGACGGTGGGACCGGTGCCACCGACAACGGCACGGGCACCGTGATCATGATGGAAACCGCGAGGATCTTGAAACAGGTACTCCCGAATCCCAAGAGAA
>CAYTDU010000432.1:0-5077 GCA_964436395.1 uncultured Gemmatimonadaceae bacterium
AAGACCGTGGCCGATGCAACGCGCCGGGCCGATTGGTGTAGCCTGTCCGTTCCTGAACCCGAGCACATCTCCTTCGGGGCAGACCGATATGCAGTTCTTCGTGCCGACACAGGATCCCGCGCTTACAATAGGGTGCAGTGAGGCGGGCTCGTGCAGTCCGAAACGCAACGCTTGCGCTTCTGCAAATTCTGTGTGCCGCTCGATTCTTCGCTGACGGATGTAGAACGGGATTGCGAACAGGGCGAACAAGCCCAGTCCGACAAGTACGATGATCTGGGTGTCGGACATTAGAAGCTAGTCCAGAGGCTCACGAACATACTGTTGGACGACTGGTTGTTTCCGTTTTGCAAACGCCCCGTCAACATCGAGTAGATGCGGTTGCCGAGTGGGAACACGAGTGCTGCATCGAGTGTGTGTGACTGCAACGTCGTATTGAGACCCACCGTTCTGTAGAACCGGTAGCTGCCGCGCGACTGAACACGGCCGAAAACTCGGTTGACTCCTGCGGCCAAGTTGAACACCCTCTGATCCTCAAACATCCAGACGGTACCTGCGCCCAAAAAACCAAGCTCCAGGAACTGCGTCTTGACGATGTTGAATGATGATGTGAGCGAATAGGAGAGATCGCCCTGATTGACGCGATTGGCGGTCACGCGTGCGCTGACGCTCCCCGCACGAT
Organism: uncultured Gemmatimonadaceae bacterium; assembly: GCA_964436395.1. Lineage (GTDB taxonomy): Bacteria > Gemmatimonadota > Gemmatimonadetes > Gemmatimonadales > GWC2-71-9 > JBDGYW01. The sequence continues at coordinate 680 of CAYTDU010000432.1, forward strand.
CCCAATATCGGATTCCCACCTCGGCCTGCTCGCGCTCATACGAAAAGGTCTCGAACGCTTGGAACAGATAGTTGGGTTTGTCAAACGCGAATCTGCCAAGAACCGATACTTTGCGGGAGACGGCTACTGATCCGTTGGCGTGCAGGCGCGTGAGCGCCCAAGTCTCGTTCTCAGGATCGCGGTGAACCTGCATGTCGGTTCCCACACGCGTCCGCCCCGAAGTCAGTTGTTGCGACCAGCCGACTGAGGTCTGCGAGGGCATATCGTCGCGAGGCAGCTGCCTGTGGAATGACACGTCGGCATAGTATCCAAATCGCTCACCATGATGGCTCACGTCCACGAACGCAGTGTATTTGGGTACGTCTGTTGAGACACCTTCGTTGATTCTTCGCGGTTCGAAGCCCGCTACGAAGCCTGCACCGAAACTCTCGGTTCCGTAGCGCAGGAGCATGCCATCCCAATATCCGGAGTAGTTCTCATACCTGTTGTAGAACCGACCGAATTGAACCTGCACCGGGACGTCATTGAACAACTTCCTTACGCTCGCTTGGTACACACGCATCGAATGAGCTGGTTGGACAATGTCATCCGGACTATGGCGATATGCGCCTCGCACATTTGAATTGAATTCGAACCCCCCCGGCAAATCCCTCACGTTCAATCGCAACAACAGGGCAGGCGTCGTGAACCTGCGATTGAAACTCACGTCCTCGTTACTCACCCAGTTGGTTGTGGACCCGAGAGTATTGAGCTGTATTGAGATTCGCCCGCTGACGGTTGGTCCTTCCTTTAGCGAAGGCGCGTCGGTTCCTGCGGGCGCAACTCGAGGTTCGGGTTCTTCTGCCTGGATTTCTGGTATCGGACCAATCAGCAAACGAAGCATGGTGCCCCGCGTGATTGGGAAAGGGTCGGCCAGGAATGCCACGACGGAGCGGCTCGCTGTCACTCCTGAAACAATCAGAGCTCCGATCCTCCTTTCACCAGTATTGTCTAGGACGACCAGTGTATCGTTTGCCGCGATTCCGTCGTCAGTGCCCGCGCGCAGGTAGATGTTTGAGCCTGCGATCTGCTCGACCAACACTTCCAGCTGGTTGTCTTGAGCGTGCGTTCGGATGCCGCCGAGCGTGGTCAGCAAGCACAGAATTACTCCTGCGTGCATTGGCAAACGCATCACGGGCTCCTCCCGGTTGGGTGGCATGAGTAGCACGCGGCACTCTCGTATGCGTATCCGGGAACTTCTCGGTGCTTCTCGTCCATTTCGGATTGGCGGTGATCGTGGCAGGAGAAGCAAGTGAACTGGGTGAAGTCATTGGGGTTGGTATGGCAAGTTTCGCAGTCGCTCCACCGTCCTCTATGCGCACCGGAAAAGATCGGGAAGTAGAAGCTGTCGTGATCTGCGAAGTCCGCGTTCTCCCAGGTGTCGTTGGTGTGGCAGAGCAGGCACGATGTTGGAAAATCGGCGCCGCCGTGTTCGGCGTCATAGGCGCTCTGATGACAGGCAATGCAGTCGTCCTGACTCGAGGGTGAGAAGATGGATCCAACAACACCCTGACTGTGGCAGCTCGAACATCTGATCTCGGCGTGGCGTCCTATGAGAGCGTATCCGGACGAGTACGTAGTGTGATCGAAACTCACACTGTGCGGCCAAGCGAGAGTGGTGTGGCACTCCTGGCATTCTGTGGAGAATCCAGTCGTCACATGATCCACGAATTGCGACGAGGAGTAGTCGGTCGCGTGGCAGGCAATACACTCCGTCGGACGCGTGGTAAACGCTCCACCCACATCGTTTGGATGGCAGCTCTCACACGACAACTGTTGGTGCGCTCCACTCAGCGGGAAACTCGTGCGAGAGTGCAAATCGAGCCCATCCACCAAAGCGAAGAGAGTGGTATTGTGGCATGACTCGCAGTCGGGCGACAAGCGGCCGCGGTGCACGTCGAAATGGCAGGTCGTGCACACTCCATCTGTCAGCTTCGGTTCGCTGAACTTGAGATCCAGGTGACAGGCGGTGCACGGGACTGTTCCGTGTTTGCCGTCGAGCGAGAAACCGGTGAAGTCGCCATGCTGAAAGTCGAGTGGGTCCTTGGTCGGAAGCCATCCTTCTGTGGTGTGGCAAGCGCTACAGCTGATGTCGATGGTCATATCGCCGTGCGGATAGACAAGACCTCCTTGGGCGGACGCAACCGTCGGCAAAACAACTAGCGCGACACATGCCATGGCCGATTGGTTCGGCGTCATCTGTACCCCCCATGGCAGTCACGGCACTCAGTGCCCAACGGCCTGTAGATACGGAATTCCCTGCCGTTCTGGCCCATTCTCAGATGATGACAGGACTCACACGGAACGTCGCGATGGGCGCCATCCAGCGGGTAGTTCGTGTTTGTATGATCGAACGCTGGTATCACAAACGAGTCGGTATCGTGGCATTCGACGCATTCCCGCCCTGCGAACTGCGTCGAATGTGGATTTTCGGTGGAGTGGCAATCGCTGCATTGGTAAGACTCGAATCTGAATCGAAGCTCCGATCCGTTGGGTTGCGGGGTGTTGTGGCACGACATACATGGAGTAACCACGTGTGCCCCAGACAACGGAAAGCGTGCTTCCCGGTTGTGGCGGGTTATGTCAAAGCTAGTTGGCAACCACCCATCTTGTGAGTGACAGATCTCACACTCTCGTCCTGATTGGGACTCCTCAAAGACGCCCCCATGAAAATCCACGTGACAAGACAGACAGGTGTCTGCGGTTGGTGTCGGGTAGGCATTCTCGATAGTGCCTGCCGCATAGGCAATGTCGATGCCTTCTCGAGGAGTAAGACTGAGATCGTGACATTGAGTGCAGGTGAGTCTCGCGTGAGCGCCGAGCAAGGGGTAACCCGTGATTTCGTGATCGAAACGAGTTTCCAGTGCTGTGCGATCGACTACCGACCATCCAGTAGTGTTGTGGCATGTTGTGCAGTCGCTACCCATCGAACCGGAGTGGACGTCATCGTGGCAGGAAGAGCAGCGTGAGAACCGCATATTGGTGTATCGCGTGACCTGAGTGTTTGGCGCAGAGAGTGTCGTTGGATGACAACTCCCGCACGAGAGCTGGCGGTGCCGTCCCGTGAGCGCGAACCGAGTACGACGATGGTCGAAACCGCGCAGTTCAGTCCAAATGGTTTGACCGTGGCACTCAGTGCAGGTACGCGCCGAGAACTGACCGTCGTGCGGGTCGTCAACTGCGTGGCAATCGGTGCAGGCCATGCCTAACCCCAGCAGCGTCTTGCCCAGGGCGCCGTGCTCGGCTTTGAATGAGCGTACATCAGTGGCAACGATGAGTTCGGGTTGGTGGCAGTCCGTGCAATCCAATGATTGATGTGTCTCCACCAACTCGAATCCGACACTCGAGTGCCGGAATGAGGCAGTGTCGAATCTGACCAGCTGGAATTCTTCCCCAAAATGATCTTTATGGCAGTTCGAGCACGGCTGATCTGCGACGGTGGAATGGTATCCACGTCCTCGAACCAGCCTATTCCGGATAGGTATGTGACAATCGAGGCAAAGCCGGTTCGAGATGCCACGCTCTCCGAGAACATGGCATTTGGTGCAATTGCGGACTCCCTCCAATTCGGAATGTGGCGCGGCGAGTCTGCCTGGCGATAGGAGCTGCGCGGTGACCGGTGCAGGGGCGATGAGCAGTAGAGTCGCCACCGGAATCAACAACTGACGGATGCGTCTCATTACTTGGCGAGCCTCAAAATACCCATGTGTAACCGAAAAGCACTGACACCGCTATGTGAACAATGAGTACGAGAAACATCACACCGGCAAGCGGAAGATGAAGCAGGTGCCAATACCCAAACACTCGCTGAAATGGTTCCAGCAAGACGATTTGCTGCTCCAGGTTCAGCTGTGCCCGCATCAGCTGCACCACCCGCTCACGCTCGCGGCGTGCGAGTCCTCCTCGGGCCACCGCAATGCTGGAGAGAGTCTTGCGGATTCTCTTCATCTGAATGCGACGCGATAAGTCGTGGCCGATTGCGATTGTCAGTGCGCGCAGGAATCCTGTCACCTTGGGACGCTCCATCTGGGGTAACAGCACCCCGGCTTGCTCCGCATCCAGCCCGTGTCTGTCGGTCAGAATCTCAGCTAACTCCGCCTCCTGCTCCCGAATCGAGCCCAATGAGCGGAATTGGCCTTGGATTGTTTTCGGAATTTTCCCATACAGGTAACGGCCAAATACTCCACTCACGACGACGACGCTCATGCTCCAAAACGCTATTGACACGATTCCACCGAACTTGAAAGTCGTGTGGAACAGCACGAATGTCGGACCGAGCGTACACAAGAAGATGTGGACCTGGAGCCAGGTGCTGAGTCTGCCAGCACCGTGTAGCCATCGGACACGTTTTCGAAGCGA
>CAYTDU010000433.1:0-5072 GCA_964436395.1 uncultured Gemmatimonadaceae bacterium
TCCGGAGGTGGGATCGTAAACCCAGACCTTCATGGCCCAATCCCTGTCGGACAGGAAGTACAGGCGATCTTACATCCATATCGGTTGAATGTCGGTCGTGCGTTCGTTGGGAAGGTGGACTTCACTAAGGTCTGAAAGATTCAGAATCGTGAGGGGCCCGTTCTGGCCGCCACGATAGTTGCGCCACTCTGTATCCCAGCGGCTCATTCGGTCCACGACAATGCGGTTTCCGTCGGGCGCATACGACCCGTCGTTTCCCCAAGGAGCAGGTAGCATGTCGGATGGCCCACCATCTCTTGATACTGTCCAAAGTCGGTTGTATCCGGATGGAGCAGTCTCGCGGCTCGACGCGTAAAGCACACGACTGCCATCGGGTGTCCAGCCACGCGCGTACGACCCCGCGGGGTACCAGGTGAGGCGGGTTGGAGTGCCCCCCTCGATCGGAACGGTGTAGACCGCCGAGGTGCCCGACCGGTTCGACGTGAACGTTATCGTACGCCCATCGGGGGAAAAATGCGGGTCTGATTCGACCGCCGTTGTGCTAGTGAGGCGGCGAGCGTCACCCCCGATTCGGTCAGCGATCCACAAATCTGCGCCGTACGTGAATACCACCTGTGTGGCGCTAATGTCTGGCTGACGAAGCAGCCTCGTATCCTGGGCCGAGAGGAGTGCTGGGAGGAAGATGGCGATGCCAGCAGCGATCAAAAGGTGGGATACACGGGACAAGACGGGCTTCATGGATACCCCCAAAGATCTGAACGCACGAAATCGGTGTAGTATGATGTTCTCAACGGAGAGAGGCTGCAAGCCGGTTACCTCTGCCTGTTCTCGATCCGCTGGAATGGTCTGATAGATAGATGGGCGTGCTAACGGTGTGGTTTCAACGATGCGTGTCCCGAGCCGGGCGCGTCATGAAGCGGTCCCCGGTTCGCCTTTGGTTCCGCGTTAGCTGGGAAGTGCTCTTTCAGGTCGGTCAATCAGGAAACAGCTTTTCCCATGTATCCCACCATCCGCTGGGGTATTCCAGCTCCAGCATCCATTCGTCCACTTTGGCGCGGAATCGGCGCGGGGTTTCACCCGGGAACCGGACGTACCATTTGTCTCCGTCGGGGTACACTTCCAGGGCAAAGAGCATAAGCCCGTCCGTTCGATGGACCGGCCGTCCAGGGGGATGCACGACTGTGAATGCGACGAATTGTCCGTCGTCGGGTCCGCCCACACGCACGATAGCGACCCTCGTAAAACTGGCGTGACGCGCCCAGATGCCTTCCACAGGATGAAGATTCTGTGCGTGATCCCTGAAGAACGCCTCGAACTCGGCAGGCGTAGGATCAAATCGATTCCAGCGATAGGTTCCGAAGCGCGGCACATCGGGGCGTGTCGGTTCCCTGTCGAGAGACGCAGATGCCAGCCGCCCGCCTTCGAGGGCAACCTCTTCCCAGCGGGTTGAACGGATACGCTTGCCGAGGAGAGCGCCTATGCTCGCCCCGGCAATGCCTCCAACCAAGGCACCGGCGATCGACTCTACCGTCGCGTCGGCTTCATCGCCAGCGGAATGACCGACCCACCATCCAGCGAGCGAGCCGATCCCCAACCCAAATAGGCCCCCCAACAAGGATTTCGATTGACTACGGCGTACTTCGAGGCGTATTGCCTCATTCAACCTCACGAGTGGGTCACCGTCAGCCTCGGCCAGCAGAAGCCGATCGCTCGATAGATAGACGACGCGCCCGGTTGACCAAATTGGCTGTCCGAGGGAATCGGGTCGGCTGACTCGAACCATTGCGCCGCGAGTGACGGAGGAGCGTTGGCCCGAAGCCGGAGCGTAGGCACACGCCAGAAGCGCCGCTGAAATCAGGACGATCAAAGAAAACAAGAAGGGTCTCTGTCGAGCCATGGTGGCCTCCGCTCATGCAACCTTTGTTCCCCGCGTTGTACCAACAGCTAACACTTGTCGTGGCAAGGATTTACGGCGTCCGTGCTCCGCCTTGGCAGGTGCGCCGCATTGTTCGCTCTAGGGGACAGAAGTGGACAATACGGAGGTCACCCTTGGGGAGAACACTCAGCATCGCCGCCCATCATCCCGTTAGCCTTTGTCAAAGCTTTGCCCAATTGCCGGCCCAGCACAGGTCAGGAACAACGTAACCGCTCGGCCAACAACTCTCGATGTTTTTACATTGCCGTACCAGATCCGTGTTGTTACGGGCGAGTGCAAGCGCGATGACAGACGAGCAACTTTTTCCCGTTTCAGGAAAAACCTGCAGGCCGAAGCGCGACGGAGAATATGGGGCACACGATGAGCAGGTGCAGGATGCGCTACGCCACCCCAGCCTTTATCTGGTACGGTCTCTTGCCGTCGCTGAGCCTTGCCGCCTGTTCCTCGGGGCCGGATCGGATTCCCGTGGTGCAACTCGCCGAGCATGCCGCAACGATCGTCGTTGGTGACACGACCAGAGCCTGGCTCCTACCGGTTCTCCTTCCAGGCTATGTCCCAGAGGTAGAATGGTCATCGTCCGACGCGGCGATCGCGAAAGTTGAGCCAACAGCTGCTCGTGCCGCAAGAGTGACGGGTCTGCGTGTGGGGGAAGCAGTGATACTAGTAGCTGGCGAGGGAGCTGAAGACAGCCTTGCCGTTACAGTGATCACCGTCGGCCCGTGACACCATCCAAAGGGTGTACGTTCCCAAGGTTCCGTTTGCACGGTTGAACAGGTCCTATTCCTTACCGTGTTACATGATCGAACGTCAGACGAGGGAACACCATCATCATGTTCGAACAAGGCGCCATTCGTCCCCCCAACGAAGCCAACAGTCTCCTGGTGCGGGTAACCAGAAACTGCCCGTGGAACCGTTGCCACGTCTGCCCCGCTTTCAAGGGAAAGAAATTCTCCCGCAGAGCCGTTGAGGAGGTCAAAGGAGATATCGACGAGATGACCCGGGTGTTTCCCAGCGGTACGGATGGACCGTCGGCGGCATTTTTGCAGGATGCCGATAGCCTGATTCTTCCCACCGAGGAACTGCTGGAGATTATCGACCACATTCGCAAACGGTTTCCATCGGTGCGCCGCGTGACAACGTACGCCCGGGCCAAAACCATGAAACGAAAGAGCGTGGACGATCTAACCAGGTTGAAGGCCGTCGGAATGACGCGGATCCATTCGGGTATGGAAAGTGGATCGGCAACTGTCCTCAAGCTGATTGAAAAGGGCAACACTCCCGACGACATTCTTGACGGCGGTCTGAGTGTGAAGTCTTCGGGTATCTCGCTTACCGAATACATCATGCCGGGTGTCGGCGGTCGCGCCAACAGCGAGGAACACGCCGCGGAAACGGCGGCCATTCTCAACCGGATTCGACCTGATTTCATTCGCGTGCGAACCTTGGCGATTCATCCCTTGTCTCCGCTACAACAAATGGTCGAGAAGGGGACCTTCGATCCGATGACCGACGCGGAGATCGTGGCCGAAATCCGCCGGCTGCTGAACGATCTGGACGAAATGCCCGCTCATTTTCGATGCGGTGATTTCAGCCTCAACCTTCTCATGGATGTCGACGGCCGGTTGGACCGTAACAAGGCCGCCATATTGAACAGGATCGACGATTATCTGAACCTTGACGCGGACCAACAGAAAGCCTTCTCCCTGCTGCAAAGGTCTTACCCGGGCTACCGATCCCTGAGTGCGGTTGAGGATGCGGAATTGATGGAAAAGCTGACAACGGAAGTCCGCCGTCTGGAGCAGCAGGAGCCGGACGGCTTCAACAAAGCCATCCGCCTGCTCATGGCCAGACAGCTGCCGCAACCGCCCAATGGCTGCTGGCCGACGAGGGGAAAAGCGCCGGCTTTGGGCGCTTCTTCCTAGCCCTCTCGAGCTACTTCACGATGGTCGTCTCGTCGGGGAGATTCGGCACCATACACAGGAACTCGAAAGGCTCGTCGCCCAGATTCTCGTACGAGTGCGGCACGCCTGCGGGGATGTAGACGACGTCATCCTTCCCGATCTCAATAGTCTCCTTACCAATGACGACGCGTGCTCGTCCCCGGAGGACGTACTGTTCGTGTTCTACGGTGTTGGTGTGTAGGGGCATACCGCCTCCGGGCCCCATGATGAACTTTCGCATTGCGAAGTTGGGCCCCTCGTCGCCGCTAATGAGTACTTGCCGTCGTATGGAGGTTCCTGTTGGCACATCCTCGGTCGGAGTCGAATCGGACGGGCGTGCTGGCATGAGTTGACCTTCCCCAATCCATTGGTTGTTGGTTCTGAAGACAGATCTTTCTCAACACCGAGACCGACAGTCCTGCTCAGAAGCAGTGAAGTCGGACATCGGGAAATCGAGGTGCGCCTGTTGCGGCGCGCATGTGCCAATCTAAGCGTGGACGGCCGTCACCGTGTACCCTTCTTGCCGTTGCCAGCGGATGAGAATTTGGGTTCACACCTGCCAATCGGGTACATCTCACCTGTCTGCTATCTTTGAGTGAACTCAGTCTATTAGGAGAGTTGATGGAGTTAGTGAGACGGACCAGCCTGGTTGTTTTTGTGGGTGGAGCCATTGCGTGTGTGAATGCGACGGGTTCGTTGAGGGCGCAGGAACCAATGCCGCTGACGCGGCTCCCAGCACCAATCGTGTTCGACGGCCGAGTGGACGACGTGGCGTGGGACGAAATCCCTGTGCTACCCATGACGGTATTCACGCCGACGTTTGGAGGTGAACCCACTGAGCGCACCGAGGTCAGAGTGGCGTACGACGACTCGTACCTGTACGTAGCGGGCAGCTTGTACGATTCCAATCCGGACGCCATTCGCGTGGGGACTCTCTACAGAGACCGGTACAGTGGCGACGACATAATCGGCATCATGCTGGACAGCTTCAACGACAACGAAACGGCGGTGTGGTTTGTGACCAACCCGGCGGGTGCGAGAACGGACCGCACAATCTCGAACGACGGTGAGTCCACCAATGGCAGGTTCATGAACCCCGACTGGAATACGTTCTGGGATGTTCTGACGACGCGGAATGACGAGGGCTGGTTTGCCGAGATGCGCATACCATTCTCGAGCCTTGGATTTCAAGACCA
>CAYTDU010000434.1:0-5070 GCA_964436395.1 uncultured Gemmatimonadaceae bacterium
TCGACTCAATATCCCCGTTTCTGAACCGCTACACTGTAGCATGTATCGGAGACGGCCACTCTGCAAGATGCCCCCTTCCCCCTTCCCTTTTCCCCGCATAGTGACACTCCATGGTCCACAGTAGTAGCTTTTCCGCAGTGATCCCCTCAAAGAAAATGAACTGACCCTCTGGAGGCATATGATGTTTGCGCGATTCCGTGATCCCCGCAGTGTTTTGACAACGCTTTGCTGCGCGGCTCTCGTGTTCCTGATCGGATGTTATGGCGAGCCTGAGATCCCTGCAGATTTGGTTTTGTTGGGCGGCAAGGTAGTAACGGTCGATGAGAATGTCCCCGATGGGCAGGCGATCGCCATGAAAGGCGATACGATTCTCGCCGTTGGGTCCAATCGTGAGATCAGAGCATGGGTTGGTTCGGAGACCGAGGTCATCGATCTCGATGGAAAACTCGCGATTCCTGGTTTCATAGACAGCCATGCCCACTTCACCAGCATTGGCAACGCCAAGATGCAATTGAACCTGATGGAAGCGTCCAGCTGGGACGAGATCGTGGCGATGGTTGAAGCGGTGGTGGGAGACGCTGGGGCTGGAGAGTTGATCCGCGGTCGAGGCTGGCATCAGGAGAAGTGGGACGAGACGCCGAAGCAGAACGTCGACGGAGTACCCACGCACCATTCACTGAGCGCTGTCTCCCCCGACAACCCTGTAATTCTCACTCATGCCAGTGGCCATGCGGCGTTTGCCAATGCGAAGGCTATGGCGATGTCGGGCATCAACCGCCGGACTCGGGCACCGTCAGGTGGCGAAATAGTGCGCGACGAGAACGGTGATCCCATTGGAATGTTCCGTGAAACGGCCCAGGGGCTGCTCCGCGGAGCATACGAGGGTTCGGAACCACCGGCTCTGCGGCGTTTGGTAGAGTTGGCAAACGAAGAGGTGCTATCCAAGGGTATCACCACGTTGCACGACGCCGGCAGCGGCATCGAAACGATCAACTTCTTCAAAGAGATGATCGATGCCGGTGAAATCGACGTACGGTTGTGGGTAATGGTGAGCGGCTCGAATGAAGAGCTGGCCATGAATCTGCCGGACTACAAGTGTATCGGCTACGGTAACAACCACCTCACCGTCCGTGCAATCAAGCGGCTGCTCGATGGTGCGTTGGGACCGCATGGTGCGTGGCTGCTGGAGCCCTACGAGGACCTACCGAGCAGCACGGGCTTGAATACGAGTTCAGTGGCCTCAATTGAAGAGACCGCAAGGCTTGCGGCACTGCACGACTTCCAGCTCGGTGTACATGCAATCGGCGACAGAGCAAACCGCGAGTTGATCGACCTCTACGAAAGGACATTCAGGGCAAATCCCGACAAAACCGATTGGCGCTGGCGCAACGAACACACCCAGCACTTGCATCCCGACGATATCCTCCGGATGGGTGAACTCGACATCATCGCTGCAATGCAGGGCATTCACTGCACGTCGGACGCGATCTACGTGCTCGAGCGGCTAGGCGAGCGGCGTGCTGAAGAAGGCGCATATGTATGGCAGAAGCTCATGGCTCAAGGCGTCGTGATCTCAAACGGGACGGACGCGCCGGTCGAAGACGTGGATCCGATCGCAAGCTACTACGCAACCGTTTCCCGTAAACTTGCTGACGGTTCGGTTTTCTTTCCCGATCAGCGTATGAGCCGCGAAGAGGCGTTGGCGTCGTACACAATCAATGGTGCATACGCCGGCTTCGAAGAGGATATCAAGGGATCTTTAACACCGGGCAAGCTCGCGGACGTCACGGTTCTTTCGCAGGACATTCTGACGATCTCTGAGGATGACATTCCGGCGACCGAGGTTGTGTACACGATTGTCGGGGGCGAAGTGGTATACGAGAGAGATGCTACTGAACATTAGCCGCTGAGAAACGCGGACGGACGCGGAGAGTCGGTGGGTTACGTGGGGTAACTGAACTCAGCGTTCTTCCGCGTTGTTCCGCGGCCATATTTTCGATCGTAAAGGGGCCCGTGAGGTGTTTCACTCGAGTCGAACGATCCTCAACACCGCGCTACTCCTCGTCGTCTTGCTGCCGTATTCCTCCCTGGCAGCGCAGGCTCCCGGGTATTCGACCCGTTCATGGCAGCGTGTGGATACGGAACACTTCCTGTTTCTGTACCCCGAAGAGTTGAGCGAGTGGACCCAGTCGCTGGCCGGGCGGATGGAGGCGGTGTTCGACGCGGTGGACAGCTTGGTTGGCTACGCGCCCGAAGACCGCGTGACAGTAATTGTCGACGATCCCTCAAACGTCTCAAACGGCGCGATGTATTCAGGTCCTCTGCTCTTTCTCTGGCCCACTCCACCCTCTCCGAGTTCGTTCACTGGTGAGAATCGCGGTTGGCCTGAGATTGTGGCCGTTCACGAGTTTGCCCACGCAGCGCACCTTACCCGACCGTCACGCAACCCGCTTGGCAGGTTCCTGGCATCTCTGGTACCGGTACCTGTAACGAACATCATGCGTCAGGCACCGCGCTGGCTGAGAGAGGGATACGCTACCTACGTTGAAGGAGGTGTAACCGGCAGCGGACGCCCTCACGGAATTTGGCGCCCCGCCGTGATCCGCACTTGGGCATTGGAAGGACAGCTGCCGACCTACGCTACGCTCAACGGGTCCGGCAGTTATCTGGGCGGATCGATGGCCTACCTCGTGGGATCGGCGTTTCTCGAGTGGCTCATCGAGCGGGAGTCTGGTGACCAGCAACTGCTCATCAACTTGACTCGGCGATTGACCGCTCGCCAACAACGGAGTCTGAACAACGCGTTCGCGGGAGTTTTCGGAGCGTCGCCTACAGAGCTGTACGGCGAGTTTTTCGTTGTCGCCACGGAGAACGCACTGGCAGTGAAGAATGCTGTGGATGAAGCCGGTGGCGTAGTGGAAGGCTCGCTGTTTCAGCGGCTGAGTTGGTCCACAGGTGACCCTGCGGTCTCACCAGATGGAGAGCGACTGGCCGTCGCGCTCAGATCGAGAACCAGGCCGTCTCGGCTTGTGGTGATGTCCACAGCCCCCGACACGCTTACCGACGAACAGCGACAGCGCCGAGCGGCGATTTATGAAGCTGACCCCGAAGACGTCGAGCCGGTATCGCGCCGTCCGCTGCCTCAGCGGGCCTTGGCCACTCTGCACGCCAAGAACGGCAGAGGATACAGCAAACCTGCGTTTTTGCCCGATGGCGACGGGATTTTGGTTGTTCGCAGCGACGTTATCGAGAACTCCCGCAGCCGGCCCGATCTGTTTGTCTGGCATTGGAAAACCGGCACCGTAAAACGCATAACACACGGCGCCGCGATTCGAGAAGCATCACCCGCACCGGACGGCTCCTGTGCTGTCGGGATTCGATGTCTCAACGGTCGCTGCGACATCGTTCGCGTCGATCTGTCTTCTGGTGCGGTCACCACGCTGACAGGTGCGGACATACGCCGTCCATACTATCACCCACGTGTCTCGCCGGACGGTCGCAGCATCGTCTCAAGCGTACAGCATGAAGGGCGGTGGAGACTTGTTCGTTTGGATATAGACGGATCGAACGAGCGTTTTATCGGGCCATCGGACGGTGCGACTCGTTTCGATGCGGAATTTACGGGCAGTGGTGACAGTCTCGTGCTCACGAGCACCCTTGGCGGCATTCACAACCTGGAGATCCTCGATCTCGAGAGCGGGCAGACAAATCCTCTCACGCGAATCCTGAGCGCTGCCCTTGCACCGGCACCGACCCCCGATGGCGAAGTTTTCTTCCTCGCGCTGCACAGCAGAGGGTGGGATCTGCGGCGTATAGCCGTAGGAGAAAACCCAGCGACGCCAATCGTGTTCACTGCGCCCTCACTCTCGCCGGCCGCGGCGAGACCCGCCCAATCCGGGACGCCACTCGAGACGACCGCGGTGGGCCGGGTCCGCGGCTATGGCCTCGGCCCGCGATATGTGGTGCCGCTCCCGTTGTTGGATGCCAGTGTCGAAGGTTGGTCGGCGGGCCTCACACTCCGAAGCACCGATCCGATCGGGAAGCTCGCCTGGCAGATCAGAGCGATGCACGGATCCCAAAGCGGCTGGCGTGGAGGAGCAGCCGAAGTCCTGTGGCGCGGCTTTGCGCCGTGGGTGCGTTTGCAGGGCTTCTTCTCTGAGGGGCCGCTAGCGACCGTCCCTGGAACGGGCGCCCCGGCGTCGGCTGGTGCGTGGGATGACGACTACTTCGGCGGAAGCGTATCGATAGAGCACCGACACACAAGAATCGGTTCCGCGCACCGGATCAGGGCGGGAGGGAGCGTTGGACGCCTCAACTCAACTCAGAACCGGTCACTAGGGTTCGCCGAGTACGCTATCGGACTACTGCAGATACGAGGCAACAGTCGCTTCACGGAAAATGTCGGACTCCACTTGTCCGCTGGCCGTACTGGAAGCTTCGATTGGGTGCGCTGGCGTGTTTCCGGATCGGCGGGCATGCGAATGAACGGCCTCGGTGTCATTTTGTCAGGTCAAATCGCAGGCACCGGCGCTCCTCGGGATTCCGAGGAGGAACTGACAGTCGGCGGTACGGAGTCTGTTCTGTTCGATCCCGCCATAACGGCGTTCCGTATGGCAATGCCGGCACTCGAAGTAGGCGCCCTCAGAGGCGATCAGATTCGGATACTCCGTGCTGATCTCGAGGCCGGTCTACCATTTTCCACGTTCTTCTGGACCGGTGACGCTACCGGCAACTTACTTGGGTGGTACCGAGTGGGCGGAATCGAATTCAACGCGAGTCTGCCGGAGATGCCATACTTGCGCCTCCCTGGTGTTCGCGCCCAGCTGGGGGTGGCTCGCATGTTCAGCGATCCGAACAAGGGCGACTGGCGCGCGTGGGCGAGGCTGTCTTACCGACCGTAGCGAGATACGCAGGCGGGCAGGCGGGCCACAAAGCTACCTACCGCCCTACCGCCTGGGTTGTGGGGTAGTGTGTGGGGTACCGCCGGGCTGGGCTGGGTTGCAGGGTGGTACCGCCCTGCGCGGTACCGCCTACCCCTTGGCCAGCCACTCCTTCGTCAACTGCAGAACC
>CAYTDU010000435.1:0-5059 GCA_964436395.1 uncultured Gemmatimonadaceae bacterium
CAGTCAGATGGCTGCAGCAGCGGTTAGCGGATCTGTCGCCCGCTCATGCGCGGGCGTGGATTGAAACTCGTGGTGGGCGCGGATGCCTGAGCGACCAGGATGTCGCGCTCGAGGTTCTTGCTTTTGAGACCGTCTCCCCCGCACACGCGGGGATCGACCGCCCCTAGCTGCGTAACTCTGCCACTAGCTCGCGCAGGCGTCTGGCGATGAAGTCGAGTTCCCTATCATCCGGATAATCCCGTGTCTTCGACTCATGCAGGAATAACCCATCCGCGGTTGTCTGAGCCAGCAAATCCGCGGCGTACTCCTTCTCATCTGCGAGTTCGTGTTGTCCCGCCAGTTCGATTGCTTTTCGAAAATGCTTTTCCGGGAGGCCCCTACACCCAAACTGCGCATATCCCTTCCCCAAACTCACCTCTAATCCAACATTGTCCTCAGGCTCAAGTTCTTCCGATAGCGACCGGAGCCGTCTTCTCACCCGCTCGAATCCCATCCTGTCGGCGCATTGAGCATTAACCTCCAAAAGCCCCAGCATTGCGCGGATTTGAACCCGGTCTTCGAATTCTGGGCTAGTCGCAATTGTAAATGCGTCCCGGGCAGCGTCGTTCCATCCAAGGCGTCGCAATTGGCCCGCAACGCTGACAATCTCGCGGCCTCGATCCACAGAATCGGTGAGCAGTTGGAACGTACAAAACCTGAGCGGCATCGATTCGTGCAACCGTCCCATGCGTTCGTAGGTGATCGCCAGTTCACGACAGGCTTCCGCCCATGCATCCCTATGATTACCGTGCGCGGCAGCCAGCCGTGCTCCGTCCAACACCTGCGATGCCTCCGTGAGTTTGTCGAGATCCCGCAATGCAGCCCCAATTCCCACGCGGGTCAGCAGTTTCGATGACTCCTGGGAACCAGGCAACCGCTCAGCCATTGCTTCAGCGAGCGCATAAACCTCGTAAGCTTCTCCAGGACGTGAATCCAGCAATAACACCTTGCCTCGCCGCAACAGTGTGTCCAGCTCTTCAACTGCGTCACGCCCGTCACTCAACGCAAGAGCAGTGTCAAGCACGTCGAGCGCCTGATCCAAGCGGCAATCATTCTGGAGATGCACGGCATACTTGACGAGTGACGGCCATACGAACCGCGGCTCACTCTGATCGCGTGCGTTCTCGACATCCTGGGCTATCTCTTTCAGATAACGCAATTCTCCAACGTCTGGGGGGTAGTCGCCGAGGAAGTCCTTCACCGAACTGATGAGATAGCGGGCACCAGGCCCGTCCTCATCGCCGCGCGCCACGGAGTCCACCAGTCGCAGAGTCAGGAAGATCCCGAGACCAATCTGCTTAGGGGAGTGGCTGGCATCGCCTGCGGCCTGGTCCAGGAAGGGCCGATGCAAACCGTCATTCTGCGACAAGATTTCCGTGAACTGTTGGGGATCACGCATGCGCGACGCCTAGGTCAGTCGTGGGCTTCAAAGAGGCACCATTTGTCGCGGCTGCGCAAGCGTCCAAGGCCCGCACAAGCACGTGTTGGTGATCGGTTATAGTAACCCTGAAGACGTCGGCCCGAATCAACACTCCCTATGAGTATCGAAAATCGAAACCTTCTTGCCGGTTTTGTCGCGAGTGTATTCGGCGGGCGCAAACCTAGCCGCGGAGAATAGCGGCCCATCCACGCACGCTCGCTCGCCCGACGGAATCGAACACTTCCCACAAATCCCAACTCCACAGCTCGTCATTCGCTCGACTAGGTGATAGATGTCCGATAACGGCGCGAATTCACGTTCGACCTTGTCCACAGCCCGCATCGCGATCTCCGGTCCGCAGTTGAAGAAGCAGGGCCGGTCGGGTTGGTCTTTGGTGAGAGTCTGGTGCAGTACGTCAGAGACGTAGCCGCACACACCGGCAGTGCCATCGTCAGTTGACACTGCCACCTCTCCCATCTCGCGGAGGGCGTCGAGATACACCAACTCGCTGGCAGTTACGGTACCGATCACGAAGCGTTTCGGGCCTGGGTGCTTGCGGGCGGCGTGGTGCACAGGTGCGATGCCACATCCAGCACCGACGAAGTAGACGACTCGATCTTTGGGTAGCTCCTCGTGGTGACCGTATGGCCCTCGTACACGGACGACATCATTTACTTTCAGTTCGAACGCTTTCGCCGTCATCGGGCCGACTTTGCGGATCACCAGTTCGAGACCGTCTTCGTTGCTGGCCACCGAGAACGGTTTCGACAGGCTGTTCCCAACCTTCAGGAACACGAACTGCCCAATACCAGCATCTATGTTCTCGCGAAACTTGATGAGACGTATTGAATCTCCGTACTCCTCAACGGCAGAAACCGCAAACGGCCTGTGATCCATCAGCATCGAGTTGAGCGTTCTCTCAGTGGCCAGATCGGTGCCCTCGGCGAGATCGACTTCCAGCTGCCGGAAGTACTCGCGTATCTCCATTGAATCGAGTCCACCCAAGGCCGTGCCAATCGCGTAGAAGAACGACGGATCGATCTGTTCGAGCCTCCGTATATCCGACGCACCGCGGATACCACCCATCACGAAAAACGGCAACGTAACAACCCGGCGCAGACGCTCTACGGCATCAACCGCAGCAGGGAAGATCGCGGCACCAGAGAGGCCGCCGAAGCCATTGCTGAGTTCAGGATTCGGCCCGCCCAATGTATTGATCGCGGATAGTGCGTCAGCACCCGCCTCCGCGGCGGCAACACCAATTGCCTCGAGATCTGTCACCCCTGCGTTCAACTTCACTATGAGAGGTTTCTTGGTTGCCGTGCGGCACGCGGCGACGATGCTGCACACACTGTCCGGGTTCGAGCCGATGAGGATTCCACCCTTGTGGGCGTGAGGACAGGAAACGTTTATCTCGTAGCCATCGGCTATGTCACCAGCGTCTTCGAACTCGGCCACACAGTGCGCAAACTTCTCCTCGGTGCTCTCGCCTATCTGGGGCATGAGGAACACATCCGCAGGCGAGCTATCTCTCAACTCCCTGAAGCTCTCAATCGTGACCCCGAGGCCGGGGTTGGCGTAACCGACCGCGTTCCACATGGAGTCCGGCGACGGCTGTGTGAGAATGTCTTCAGGATTCCCCGCGCGTGGCTCGATCGTCGTGCTCTTGCCAACGAAGAAGCCTATCTGTGGGATGTTCTCAAACATCCACCTAGCGGTATCACCGTTGGTCGAGATCACACCTGAGGGAAAGCCGAAGCGTCCCCGCACCTCTTTACCCAGCATATCGTTCATAGTCGTGCTTCTCGCTCAGAGAACGTTCGCAATGTCCCGTAACACCTCGCGCGCAGCCGCGGTCCGGTCACCGGCAGCGGTAATGGCCCTGCCTACCACCAGTAGAGATGATCCCGCCGCGACAGCCCTCCCTGGAGAGAGAACGCGTTTCTGGTCCTCGCCAGCCGGTGTTGTGGTCCCTTTGATACCCGGTGTGACAAACAAAAAACCTGGTTTTAGCTCACCTTTGAGAGCGTGCATGTCGGCAGCCGAACACACAATCCCGTCCAAGTCCGTTGCCTGAGCCAGCTTCGCCAATCTCAAAACCTGCTGTTCAACCTGCCCGGCAACTCCGCATTCTTCGTTCAGGATATTCCGGTCGATGCTTGTGAGTACAGTCACAGCGATGACTTTGGGCCGTGAACCAATCGGCGGTGCGGCATCGTCCACTCCCAACAAAGCCGCACCCATCATCGCGGAACCGCCCGAAGCATGGACATTGAATATCGAAACGCCCAACTCGGTCGCCGCGCTGGCAGCGCCTCTGACGGTGTTTGGTATGTCGTGAAACTTGAGGTCGAGGAAGACGCCGGCGTCGAGACTCTTCACCAGCTCAACCACCTCCGGTCCGAACCGAGTGTACGATTCTTTGCCGACCTTGAACAAGCCGACATACGGTGCCAACTCGCGTACGAGGTTCTCGACGTCACCGAGGGAATGAAGACCATCTAACGGCAAACAAACCATCTCCCTCGCCTGTATTTCTCTTGCGGTCAGATCCGGCAATGCCATTACCCCTTTTCCACCTTGGGAAACCCATGTTTCTCACCCCATCCGAACGGATCTTCACGCCACTCGGAGAGTAGGGCAATCTGGTCTTCAGAGAGAAACCCGCCAGAGCCAGCGACTTCGAGCAAAGTGGGAAACGTGAGGAGCGACGTAAACGAACACGGCGGGTCGAGTGCTTCGAACTGCTCAGCTGCTTTTTCGAAGCCATAGCTGAATATCGAGAGGCACCAATTGCAGTCGCCGTTCGCCTCGCGCACCGCCTCGACCGCCCGGGCCGAGCTGCCGCCTGTGGAAATCAGATCCTCGATCACGACGACTCTGTGTCCGCCGAGGTCCGACTCGGCGTCAATGCCCTCGATTCGGTTCCGCAGGCCGTGTCCCTTGGGTTTGTCGCGGATGTAGATGTACGGCAGCGACAGTACGTCGGCCAACAGTGCGCCGTGCGGGATTCCCGCTGTGGCCGTGCCGGCTACTACCTCCGGTTGTATGTCCTCCTCGGCTATGATTTCTGCGAGGCCCTGTGCGATGGTCTGTCGAATCTGCGGGTAGAAGAGGAACATGCGATTGTCGTTGTAGATAGGCATGCGGTACCCCGATGCCCATTGGAAGGGATTGTCTGGATTGAGCTTGATAGCACCAATGCCGAGTCCCTCTTCCGCGATCCTGCTGGCGATGTCTTTGATCGTAGTACCTCCGCATGAGGCGTTTTCAGTCTTTCGCGAGCCACGGGATGCCTTCAAGCCACCAAGCCACGCGAAACAGTAATGTACAACGTCGCCGCTGGTTGCCTGACTTGCCGACTATCGGTATTCATAGTCCCGCAATTAAGTGCAAAACTCAATTAAAGTCATGACTTCTCTCACCCTGAGTGCCGTGTTATGCATTAACCGTGACGAGCGATCAACACCCGACTACCCGGAGCGCAGCAAACCCAATGTTGTCGGGGGTTCTGTTCCTCGCATGGATGGGTTGTGTTGCCGTCGTATTGCTGTGTGGCATGGACTACTATCTAACTCCGCTCCAAGAACGACCATTCTC
>CAYTDU010000436.1:0-2786 GCA_964436395.1 uncultured Gemmatimonadaceae bacterium
AAAGCACTGTTGACTTCTGAAACGATCAACTATATTATGGAGGAAGGAGGATAATATTCCTCCAGGGATGATTTATGCCGCTGAATATCAAGAACGAAGATACACACCGGCTGGCCAGGAAACTCGCTTCACTAACAAACAGCTCCATAACCGAGGCGGTTACCGCAGCCCTGCGGGATGCAGTGGAAAAGGCCCAATCCCGAACGCAGAACGCAGAACAGAGGCTGGTATCCAGCCTCGATGAGATAGCCGAGCATTGCTCGGAACTTGAAATACTGGATACAAGGACCGCTGAGGAAATTCTCGGCTATAATGAGAGGGGAATTCCGGAATAGTGGTTCTCGATACATCGGCTTTAATGGCGATACTCTATAACGAACCGGAAAGACATCACTTCAATGAAATGATCGTGGCCGCTCACTCTCGACTTATCTCCGCCGGAACTTACCTCGAGACCGCAATTGTCACCGAAGCGAGATACGGCAGAAAGGGAGTTCATTATTTGAAGCTGTTCTTGACTACGGCATCGATCGAGGTAGCTGCGTTCGACAGGGAACAAGCCGGGATAGCGGCCGACGCCTACTATCGTTATGGTAAAGGGCGTCATGTCGCCGGATTGAACTACGGCGATTGTTTCTCATATGCCCTTGCGATGCAGAAAGATGAGCCGCTGCTATTCAAAGGCTACGACTTTGTACATACCGACGTGAGATCAGCCACACACCCTTGATTCACATACGCGTACATTGTAACAGCTACACCATCTGAGGGAGGTCGAAACAAATATGAAGTACCGAACACTGGGCAACACGGGCTTGCAAGTATCTGAGATCGGACTGGGTACCTGGCAGATCGGCGGCGCCGCTACAATAGGCGGGAAACTTATAGGCTGGAGCGGCATGGACGATGCCATATCCCGGGAGATCCTCAAGACCGCTTTCGATCTCGGCATCAATTTTTTTGATACCTCCGACGTGTACGGGCGCGGACACAGTGAAGAGCTCATCGGTGGTTTTCTCTCAGATCTGGGCCCGGCCCGCAGGCAGGAGCTGATCCTCTCCTCCAAGGTGGGCAACCGGGAGCTCGAAACCGGTGAATGGATAAAGGATTTTTCCCCACAGTGGATCCGCACAGGCATAGAGGGCAGCCTGAAGCGTCTGAAAACCGAAGTGATCGATGTGTACCACCTGCACTCTCCGAAAACGGATTTCGAGTACAGCCAGGAAATCGTCGACACGTTGGAGTCGATCCGCAAGCAGGGCAAGATCCGTTTCTACGGAGTTTCTCTGACCGGCCCCGGGAAACAAGCGCCTTCGGTCCAACAGGGCATGGAGATCCTGAGCAGCGGCCGGCGCTGTGACTGCTTCCAGCTTGTCTACAATATCCTGCAGCGAGAGGTGGAAGCGAAACTCTTACCGGAATGCGAGCAGCATAACCTCGGCGTGATCGCGCGGGTGCCACTGGAATCCGGGTTTCTCTCCGGAAAATATACCGAAGACACTCGCTTTCCCGACGACGATGTGCGTTCGCAGAGCTACCCGCCGGAGAAAATCAAAGAGCGGGTGGATAAAGTCGGCCGCCTCACCTTTCTAACCCGAAGCGGCGAACGAACACTCGCCCAGGCCGCGCTGCAGTTCTGCCTGGCCCAATCTGTGGTTTCTACGGTGATTGCCGGAGCGCGACGGCCGGAGCAGGTCGTGGCCAATGCCCAAACAAGCGACCTGCCGCCGCTCACCAAAGATGAACTGGCTGAAATCCTCTCGGCCGTATAAGGGGAAACCAAAATCGTCTCAGGGGCGCAATCCATGTTTCTTGTTGAGGTATTAACCGTATACTGCGATAATCTGAAGATCTGAGGGGATTCCCATGCCGGCATTGCAACCCACCGGACTCATGACCGAGCTTCTCGCTCACCCGGAATGGACCCGGATCCATTCAGCGCTTCCGAAATTCTACTGGATCGTGCACTCCACCGAACAGAACGCCTTTCAACAGGCATATCGCGTTCTCGTTGCCTCGAGCCGTGAGCTGCTCTCAACAGATGCGCCGGATATGTGGGATTCGGGAGAACCGAATCCCGGAAGAGCGTGGCGCTGCGAGCCACGATCGGTGGGGATCGAATACGCAGGTTCGCCGCTTCAATCCAACATGGAGTACTTCTGGAAAGTTCGGACCTGGCTGGGTGTGGATGATGTCAGCCCCTGGTCTGAAGTACAGCGTTTCGTGACCGGAGATCTCAGCGACAATGCTCTTCAGCCGCATTACGATCCGGTGGTCTCCGTCGTAAAGCCCGTTCAATTCGTCGAACCGTCGGAGAATCATGTGTTCGTAGATTTTGGACGTGCGGCCTTCGGGACGGTGCGGTTGACCCTGGACTCTCCGATCGCCACTACGATCGAGATTCATCTGGGCGAGGTATTGAAAGGGCCGTATCAGATAGACCGAAATCCGGGAGGTTCCCGCCGGTATCGGATGATTCGGTTGCAGATACGCAAAGGCAAACACAGTTACCAGTTGATCATTCCGCCGGATGAGAGAAATACCGCGGATTTTGCCATCAAGATGCCGGATACCCTCTTCGAAGTGTATCCGTTCCGCTACTGCGAAATCCTGGGACTTCCCGTTCCGTGTGAACGATCTTTGCTGGAACAGGTGACCGTGCACTACCCCTTTGATGACTCGGCAGCCCATTTCACCAGCTCGAGCGAGGTCCTCAACGACGTCTGGAACCTCTGTCACTACACGATGAAAGCCACCAGCTTCTGCGGCTACTATGTGGACGGAGA
>CAYTDU010000436.1:2886-5052 GCA_964436395.1 uncultured Gemmatimonadaceae bacterium
TCTGTCACTACACGATGAAAGCCACCAGCTTCTGCGGCTACTATGTGGACGGAGACCGGGAGAGGATTCCCTATGAGGCGGATACCTACATCAACCAGCTCGGCCACTACGCATGCGATAGAGAATATACTCTAGCGCGCCGTACCGTCGAGCACCTGATAAAAAGCCCCACCTGGCCCACCGAGTGGTTTCTCTACGCGGTGCTTACCGCCTGGAACGACTACATGTTTACCGGTGACTCCTCGCTGATCGCGCGGTTGTACCCGGATCTCATTGCCAAAGCCCTCATCAGCTTGGGCCGGCAAGATGGCCTTATCAGCTCGGAGCGCATGTCTCCGGAGATCGAGAATGAGATCCGCTTTGCCGGTCGTTCCGCGGACTTCTTCACCGACGGCATAAGGGATGTTGTAGACTGGCCCGAGGTGGAGCGGGACGGACACGAAATGTGTTCTGTGAACAGTGTTGTCAACGCCCTTCATTACCGTGCGCTCCTGTGTCTCGAAGGGATGGCTCGTGTATTGGGAATGGATGAAGATATTCGTCGATTCGCAGATCGTGCATCGCTGGTAAAGCGCTCGTTTCTCAAGGTATTTCTGGACAAACAATCGGGGCTGATTCTTGACGGCGAGCACAGCAGTCACAGTTCTCTGCACTCCAATATTTTCGCCGTTGCCGCGGGGTTGATTTCAGATTCGCTGCTGCCGCCGATTCTGAAACACATCAGGTCCCGAGGCATGGCCTGCAGTGTATACGCCTCTCAGATGCTGCTGGAAGCCCTCTATTTGGCAGGTGATGGTTCTCATGCGCTAACTCTACTCACATCTATTGGTGAAAGATCGTGGGCTCATATGATCTACGATGTGGGAACAACGATCGCTCTGGAAGCGTGGGACAATCGGGTAAAACCGAATCAGGACTGGAATCACCCCTGGGGTGCGGTTCCGGCAAATATGATCCCCTTCGGTCTCATGGGCATTACACCATTGGAGCCCGGTTTCTCGAAGTTTGTCATTGATCCCATGCCCGGGGATCTGCTGTGGGCCGAAACGACAACGCCCACAATCCGCGGACCCATCCGTGTCCGGTTCACGCATCATCCGGCCAGACGATTCGTACTCGCATGCGACCTGCCGGCAAACACGGCCGCCCGCATCGGTGTTCCCGCTCTTCACTCGGATGATGACGTACTGACCATTGATGGAAAATCCTTCTTCGCGGAGCGCAAGAGAGGTCGTCTGTACGTCGACGGAATCGGATCAGGGAAACATACGGTGGTGCGCTGAGCGCAAAAACATGAGAATAGAGGGAGCCGTGAATCTGGGATTGAGGGGAAAGACAGCGATCGTCACCGGAGGGAGTGCCGGGATCGGTCTGGCCTGCGCCAGGGCACTGTTCCGTGAGGGCGTGCATACAGCCATCGCCGCTCGGGACGAAGAACGGCTGGAACGGGCCGCGGCTGAGATCAGGTCAGCTTCGGCCGGTGTCGCTTCGGTGGAAGTTGTGACCATCAGCGCCGACCTAACCCGGGTCGTTGATGTCCGCCGTGTTGTCCGGACCATGAAGGAGCGATTCGGCCGCATCGACATTCTGATCAACAACGCCGGATCCGCCCGGGCCGGGGATTTCACCGAGCTCGGAGACGAGGCTTTTCTCGAGGCCTGGAATCTGAAACTCCTGGGCTATATCCGTATGGTGAGAGAGGTGACGCCGCACATGATAGAACAACGGGATGGACGGATCGTCAACATCATCGGGGGTGCCGCCCATACTCCCTCCCCGACCTTTCTGCCCGGCAGCACCGCGAACGCCGCGCTACTCAACTTCACAAAAGGCGTGTCCAAGGAGCTCATTCGGCAGGGCATAAGGATCAACGCGGTTCTGCCCGGCCCGACCGCCACCGAAAGGGCCAAACGCCTCAACAGGCAAACCGCTGAAGCCCGGGGCATCAGCGAGCAGGAGGCCTGGCAGGCGTCGCTTGACAACATCCCTCTGGGGCGGATGGTCGAACCGCACGAGATCGCCTCTCTGGCCCTGTTTCTTGTTTCAGACCTGGCCTCATCGATTGTCGGCGCAGAGATCACCATCGATGGTGGATCCAGTCCCTGTGTTTGATAGCAGAGTACCGGCTCAGCTGCGCTGAGTCTTTCTAAGCGGCGGGTGAACAAG
>CAYTDU010000437.1:0-5048 GCA_964436395.1 uncultured Gemmatimonadaceae bacterium
ACCACCGGCGGCACAATCGCCTCGCGCACCGATGCGCCGATGGAATCAGGCTCCGACCTCGTGGATGCGGTGCCGGAGCTACTCGACCATGCTCAGGTAGAGGTAGAGGAATTCAGTCGCATCGGGTCGTCCCAGATGACGCCGTCACATTGGTTGCGGTTGGCGAAACGCATCAATACTGCGTTCGAAGACGATGCCAGCTTGGCAGGTGTGGTGGTGACACACGGGACCGACACTATGGAAGAAACGGCATTCTTCCTGAATCTCACCGTTCAACACGAGCGCCCCGTGATATTGGTGGGTTCAATGCGGTCTTCAAACGAGATATCTGCTGACGGTCCCGCAAACCTCTTGAATGCGGTTCGTGTGGCTGTAGCGGATGACGCAATCGGGGCGGGTGTGCTGGTGGTTCTAAACGAGGACATCAGTTCCGCAAGGGACGTCTGGAAAACCCACGACCGGCGAGTCCATACCTTCCGATCTCCAGAGTTCGGATACCTCGGCGTCGTTGATCCTGATACCGTGCTTTTCTATCGCCGATCCATTCGGCCGCACACGCACAGGAGCGAATTCGACATCGCGCGAATCGATTCGCTCCCGAATGTCGAGGTTGTTTCTGACTACGCAGGTTTCGACGCATCCATATTCAAAGATCTCGAGCTGCGTGCTCCAGCCGGAGTCGTTTTAGAAACATTCGCCGGTGGCCGAATGAGTGCGGGAGCGCGCGCCGGATTGCGGGACGCTACGCACGCAGGGATACCTGTGGTCATTGCTTCGCGTGTTCCTGGTGGCCGGATAATTGGGGACCCAATTGGATCACTCGGAGCGGCAGTCGCGCGAGACCTCCCGGCCCACAAGGCCAGAATCCTGCTCATGCTTGCTCTGGCGGTCAGCTCGGATATCACCGAACTGCAGAGGTTGTTTGACACCTACTGACCGCCCTCACTTTCGTTGCACGCACACCACCGGCTATCATGCTATTCGACGTGTGTGACGACTCGAAAGCGTTTAAGAAGAAATCAAGATGAAAATAAGAAGAATCATATCGTTGATAGCGCTGCTGTCATTCTGTGTGATGGCCGCGACGGGAATCGTGATGTTTGTGGCGCCGCAGAGTCGGGTCGCGTATTGGAACGGATGGGAGATGTTTGGGCTTTCCAAGCGTGACTACGACGATATTCATTCGACGTTCATGTTGCTGTTCCTCACGGCGGTGGTTTGGCACACAGTTCTGAACTGGCGAGCTCTCGTCGACTACCTCAAAACCAGCACCAAGAAACTCGTTGTTGTAACTCCGGAGTTCTTGCTGGCCCTCGCTGTCTGTGTGTTGTTTCTTGTGGGAACGGTCTGGCGTTTGATTCCGTTCGATCAGTACCTCGGCATCGGGGGCATCGCAAAGGACTATTGGCGGGATACTCTTGGTTCCCCACCGTGGGCCCCGGCCGATGCGGCCCCTTTGGACCAGTTCTGTTTGCAGATGGAAGACGTTGAGCTATACGCAAACCATAGAGTAGTTACCATCAACTGTGACGTGGCTCTATCGGTGCTGAGAGAAGCGGGAGTGGTTGTCGACGATCCGACACAATCGATGGACGATATTGCGGCCGCCAACGGAACTACACCCAAGGCAATAGCCGAGTTGGTAATGGGCGTCGCACGACCAGTCATGGACGACACTGTGCAGGCCTTGCCCCGGTAGGATTTGGTCATACCCCTGGCGCACTGCCGCCGACTGTCGCAACTTTGCGACCGATGAGAAAATCCCTCGAGCGGATGCAATCTGCGTTGGCCGGCCGATACCTGATTGAGCGGGAGATCGGCAGTGGAGGAATGGCCACAGTACATCTGGCTCATGACCTCAAACATGATCGTCGCGTGGCCCTGAAGGTGCTGCGTTCCGAACTGTCTGCCACTTTGGGGGCCGAACGCTTCCTACGCGAAATCAGGATCACCGCCCGACTGAATCACCCGCACATTCTGCCGCTGCTCGACTCCGGCCACGCAGACGGGTTTCTCTACTACGTGATGCCCTACGTGGCCGGTGTGTCACTGCGCGGTTTACTGAGCCGCGGCGATGAACTGACACTCGACCAGAAGATCCGGATCACTCTAAAGGTTGCGGCAGCGCTCGACTACGCCCACGGTCACGGGGTCATTCACCGGGACATCAAACCGGAAAACATCATGTTTTCCGCGGGATTTCCTGTGGTGGCCGACTTCGGGATAGCGAAAGCCGTAAGCGCCGCAGGCCCGGAGAACCTCACCAAGAGCGGATTTCCTCTTGGAACGCCGGGATATATGAGCCCCGAGCAGGCAGCCGGGAGGGTCGAAGCAGACGCGCGGACCGATGTTTGCGGGCTCGCCTGCGTTGTGTACGAAATGCTCATAGGAGACACCCCCGGTGTATGGCCGCTCCCTGAGGAGGTCGAGGCCGGCAGGTTCGCCGAGGCGCCTCCTACCGACCGGGAAAAGCTCGATCAACTGCCGGTTGAAGTTGAGCAAGTTCTAGTGAAAGCGCTAGCGATCAGGCCTGCCCACCGGTATGGGACTCCCACCGAGTTCGCAAAGGCGCTGGCTCATGCTGCCGGCCGAAGCGAACTTTTGGACGACACCGAGACTCGGGAGATCCTTGACCGCGCAACCGAACTGGAGGTAAAGCGTCAGAACGGTGGCAACGCGCTGTCGATCGGCGCCGTTGAGCAGGTAGCTGCGGAGGTCGGAATCGATCCGGCGATTGTACGCGAAGCAGCAGGAGAACTCGCAGAAACGCCAGGCACATTCCGCGAAGGTTTGGTGGACAGAACGTCAACTGCCATCGTTCGTGGTGGAAAACTCCGGTTCTTCCGAGAGACTGACGGCGAAATCTCAGAAGAAGTTCATCATACGTTGGTCGACGAGATCGACTCTAGGCTCGGAATTGTTGGGAGAATATCTCCTTTCGGTCAATCGCTGACCTGGAGTCCCGCGGCACCCAGTGACGAGGAACGGAACGTAGTAGTGAAGATCACACCGCAGGACGGTAGAACGCGCATTCATGTGGAAGAGCGAGTCGAACTGTCTGGGTGGGATCGCGTCGTGCCCGTCATTGGCATTGTTGGCGGCTCTGCACTGGGAATCGTCGCCACGGGAACGCTGCAGACGTCTGACACGGTCATGGGCTTGACGGCACTCGGCCTCGGGATCTGTGGGGCGTTCGCTGGCATCAAAGCGGCAACGTGGAGCGTCTGTCGACGGCGCCGTCCTCAACTCGAGCAACTGGCCAATCGCCTTGCCGAACTCGCGGCGAAGAGTAGGTGGTCTAGCGAGTTGTGAACATCCGGTTGCTATCTCCAATACCCAAGTCGACCACATCTCGAACGACCAAGCTACTCGGACAATGCACAAACGTTTTCGGATATCGGAACTTGCTTCCAGTTTTCCTTCCTCCTAGTGATCTTGCACTGGCGTAAAATTTTTATTTCAAGCTGAACCCAGAAGAACCCAAATGAAATTCCGAAGCGTTGTTGGTCTTATAGCCATCCTGGCATCTCAGGGTGTGCAGTTTTCCGAAGCAGCCCATGCCCAAACATATGACCATCCATCATCAGAAGATCGCCCGATCGCGCGCGCAATCAGAACCGACGTTGCCCCATCGGTGGACGGTCAATTGAACGAACCTCTATGGGAAAGTGCTCCTGTGATATCGGGGTTCCTGCAGCACGAACCTCTTGAGGGCCGACCTCCGACCGAACACACAGAAGTCCGGATCGTCTTCGACCGAGATGCCTTATACATCGGTGCCCGAATGCGCGACACAAACCCTGGCAGAATTCGGTTTGGCGAGAACCGCCGGGATGCGGGCCTGGAGAACGCCGACGCATTGCTGCTAGTGCTCGACACATTCCACGATCGGCAGAACGCATATGTGTTCGGTACCACAGCTGCCGGGATTGAATACGACGGTCAGGTTACCAAGGACGGCCAGGGTGGGCTCAGCCAGGGAACACAGCGCAACCAGACTGGGGCCGGAGCCGGTGGGGGGTTTAATCTCAACTGGGACGGCAGCTGGGAAGTGGCCACCAATATTGACCAAGAAGGATGGTCTGCCGAGTTCAGAATTCCCTTCGCGACTTTGAGTTACGCCGGCAGCGGTCAGCAGCAGTGGGGTTTGAACATCTCCAGGACCATCAGGCGCTTGAACGAGGAAGATTTTTGGGCTCCGATCGGCAGGCAACACACTCTCTATCGTGTCTCGGAGGCGGGAACCCTGCAGGGTATCGAAGCACCTGTGCGCCGGTCTATTCGAGTCACGCCGTACATGCTCAGTTCGGTCCACAAGGATTTCGACCCATTGCAGGACACAGACTGGGCCGGTGAGTTTGGCGCTGATGCCAAGATTGGCTTGACACCGGGGCTGAATCTGGATCTGACATACAACACCGACTTCGCCCAAGTAGAGGCTGATGAGCAGCAGGTGAACCTGACCCGGTTCTCGCTTTACTCTCCGGAGAAGCGGGATTTCTTTCTCGAGGGCGCCGAGGTTTTCGCTTTTGGCGGGGGTAGCGGACATCTATGGCGTGGAGGCAGCACCGATATGAACCTGTTTTACAGCCGACGGATTGGGTTGGCAGACGGTCATGAAGCCAGGATGCTCGGCGGCGCCAAAATGGTGGGCAAGATCGGCAAATATCGTATCGGTTTGATGAATATTTTGACCGACGATGTAACTTATGTGGATGATGCGGATGAGAAAGTAACAGTGAGCAAGACCAATTTCTCCGTACTCCGGCTCAGTCGCGATATTCTCCGGCGGGGCAGCATTGGAATGATGGCACTCAACAAAGAGGAATTTGATTCGCAACATTATAACCGTTCGCTGGGGATCGATGGTCATTTACCGCTGACTAATTATTTCACGGTTTCAGGTTACCTGGCTGGCACTTCGGGTCCCGAGCAGGTTGAAGATGGAGAACGGCTGAACATGAATAAACAAAACATCGCTGGCAAGCTCAGCCTGGACTACAACAGCGATCTATGGCAGTTCTCCGCATCTTACCAGGATATCGGTG